>JBIIAR010000196.1:0-4849 GCA_044239765.1 Microbacteriaceae bacterium | reverse complement strand
ACGCAGGTGGTCGAGCTGCTCGACGAGGGGTCGGGGCTGCCCGAGGACCGCCTGCTCGCCGCGGTGGGCATCGGCGGCAGCAGCGGCCCGTCGAGTGACCCCGCCATCGCCCGCCTGCTGCCCAGCGCCTACCTCGATGACGACCACGCCTCACAGGAGTTTCGCTACCTGACCGAGAACAGCCTCGTCAGCCGCAAGGTCGCCAACGCGCGCCTTCTGCGCGAGAGCCTGCGGGCGGGAGGCGCGGTGCGACTGGGGCCGCACGAGGCCCAGGCGTGGTTGCGCACCCTCGCTGACATCCGTCTCATCATCGCGAGCCGCCTCGGCATCGAGCACGACGGCGACGAGGGCCAGGCCGACACCGATGACGACATCATGATGCAAGACGTCTACGCCTGGCTCGGCATGGTGCAGGGCTCACTGGTGGACGCCCTCGATGCTTGAGCTCGACGCCGAGGGGTTCGAGCAGCTCGTGATCGACGAGCTCGACCTGCTTCCCGACGACATGATCGACGGGCTGGACAACGTCGTCTTCGTCACCGAGGACCGCCCAGAAGACGGCAGCCTCGATCTTCTCGGCCTGTACGACGGCGTCGCACTCACCGAGCGCGGCCAGTACGGCTTCGGCGAGCTGCCGGACCGCATCATCCTCTACCGCGAACCTCTGCTGGCGATCTGCGAGACGCTCGACGAGCTGAGGGACGAGGTGCACATCACCCTCGTGCACGAGATCGCGCACTTCTACGGAATCAACGACGAGCAGCTGCACGAACTCGGCTGGGCCTGACTGTCAACCTGCGACGGCCTCACGTGCGTCGTAGGTGCATGAACAAGAACGCGGCTCTCATTCCCCTTCTCGTGCTCGCCCTCTCCGGCTGCACCCTGCTCGGCGGCGGTGGCGGCGGCGGCTCCACCGACCCCGACGAGGGGTCGAGCGGTGGCGAGAGCAGCTCCGAGGAGCTGGAGGGAGGGTCGACCGCTTGCGTGATCGACCGCAACTGGCAGCTCGACATCGCTGACATGGCGGCCCAGCTGGCAGAGACGATGTCGTCAAGCGGGGTGACCGTCGTCTCGAGCACCGGTGCGGGCGAGGCCAGTATGTACTTCGACCAAGAGGGCTACGCCGGGTCGGCCATGAGCGTGAGCTACACGATCGTCATCGACGCCGGTGACGGGCTGGTCATGACGATGGTGCAGCAGCATGAGGGCTCGCCGGGCGGCAACTGGGCGTGGGATGGCGAGAGCGACTCGGTCATCGTCTTCGACGGGTGGACGGGCGAGATCGTGGTCACGACCGACACCTCCATCAACGGAACGGCGGCACCGACGTCGACAACGCCGATGGGTGCCAGCCTCGATGGTCAGGCGATGACCGTCTCGTGCGATGGTGACACCCTGGTCACGCAGTCAGAGGGCAGCCCCTTCACGTCCACCTGGCACGCTGCGGACTAGTCGACCGCCAGCGGCAGTGACGGGTCGGCCGACCACTCCTCGAGCGATCCGTCGTACACCCGCACGGCGGTGACGCCGATCTCGGCGAGGGCGAGGGCTCCGGCCGCGGCGCTGATGCCGCCACCGCAGTAGAGCAGCACCTCCTCCGTCGGGTCGGTCACATCCACACCGGCAGCGTCGTAGGCGAGAATCAGCTCAACGCGGCTCTTCACCTTGCCTTCGCCGGTGAAGTGATCCCGACTCGAGACGTTGATGCTGCCGGGGATGCGGCCGCGCCGCGAGTAGCGGCTGGGGGCGGAGCCCGTGAACTGCGCGGCGGGCAGGCTGCAGACGAGGGGGCGGTCATCCGCCTCGCCTCTCTCCACCAGCTCCTGCTTGCTGATCCAGGCACGGCGCTCGGCCTCGGCACGCCAGGCCTCGGCTGCCCTGCGCGGCGCCTCCTCGCCCTCGGCGACGGCGAAGCCGGCGGCCTTCCACGCGGCGAGTCCGCCGTCGAGCACCTTCACGTCAACGCCGATCCAGCGCAGCAGGTACCAGAGGCGGGCGGCGAAGAGGTTTCCGGTGCTGTCGTAGACCACGACGTCGCGGTCCTTCGCGATGCCCAGCGCGGCAAGCTCGTCGGCGATGGCCTGCGGCTCGGCATGGGCGTAGTGCACGCGCGCCTCGGTGTCGGTGAACTGGGTCGCGAGGTCGACATGCTGCGAGCCCGGGATGTGCCCGGCCACCCAGCCGTCTCTGCCGCTGTCTTTGCGGTAGTCGCCGTCGAACTCGGCGGTGTGCAGCAGCAGGCTGGCGTCGAGCACGGCCGGCGGGTTCTCGCTGGCGAGCAGCTCGGCGAGGGCGGGGGCAGAGACGAACTGGGTCATGCCTCCAGCTTGGCACGCCATAGCTCGGCGGCAGCCGAGACATCGGCGCCGTCGACGATCGCGTCGGCGAGGGCGCGGGGCTGCTCGCGGGCGATGAAGGCGTCCTCCTGGGCGGCCCACGCATCCCAGTGCTCGGCGAAGCCGGGCTCGCGGGCGAGCGCCCGCTCGCGTCGCGAGGCCGTGGGATGCTCCACCCAGATTGCGGCATCGGCCAGCGCCCGCGACGCCCGCGACAGCGCCCCGCAACCCTCGACGACCAGGTCGCCGTCGCCCAGCTCGTGCCACTCCGCCAGGCTCTCGGTCGCCCAGTCGTAGCGCTGCCAGCGGCGGTCGCGCAGGACGCGCGGCAGCGCATCCGCGGCCTCGAGCAGACCGCCCCACCCCGGGTAGAGGTCGTCCATGCGCAGCAGGGGGGCGCCGATCAGTCGGCCGAGCTCCGTCTTGCCGGAGCCGGAGCGCCCGTCGATGAGCAGGATCATTCGATGCCGAGAAAGCGCGCGACGCGGTCGCTCGCCGGCTTCGCGCGCAGCTGGGTCATGGTGCCCAGCTGCAGCATCCGTCCGTGGTCCATGATCGCCACGCGGTCGCCGACCACCTGCGCCTCGCTCTGGTCATGGGTCACCATGACCGCGGTGGTTGCCGTCTGCTGCAGAATCGCTCGAAGGTCGATCGCGAGGCGCTCGCGCAGCTCACGGTCGAGGGCGCTGAGCGGCTCGTCGAGCAGCAGCAGGCGCGGCTGCGCGGCGAGGGCGCGCGCGAGGGCGACGCGCTGCTGCTCTCCCCCGCTGAGGTCGGTGACACGGCGCTTCTCGAAGCCAGCGAGGCCGACGAGCTCAAGCAGCTCGCCGACGTTGCCCTTCTTCGCGTAGGCGACGTTGCCGGCGACGTCGAGGTGCGGAAAGAGCTGGCCGTCTTGAAACATCAGGGCGAAGCCGCGCTTGTGCACCGGCACGCCGCGCAGGTCGTCACCCTGCCAGCGAATCGAGCCGGTCGCGACCTCTAGGCCGGCGATCGCCCGCAGCAGCGTCGACTTGCCCGAGCCGCTCGGGCCGAGAATGCACAGCACCTCGCCGTGCGCCACCTCGAGGCTGACGTCGTCGACGGCGACCGTGTGACCGAAGCGCACGGATACGTGGTCAAGCTCCAGAGGCATCAGAAGGCTCCCACCGCGCTGTCGTGCACGCGCTCGACGAGCGCGATGATGGCGACCGTCACCGCGGCCAGAACAACGGATGCCGCCAGCGCCATACCGAAATTGTCTCCCCCGGGCACCCCGATGAGCCGGTAGATCACGACCGGGAGGGTCGGGCGATCGGCCCGCGACAGAAAGGTCGTCGCCCCGAACTCGCCGAGGGCAACCGCGAAGGCGAACCCGGTCGCAGCCAGGATCGGCCGGCGCACCAGGCCGAGGTCGATCGTGGCGATCACCCGCAGGGGCGAGGCGCCGAGCACGGCCGCCGACTCGCGCATGCGGTTGTCGACGCTGCGCAGCGCGGGCAGCGTGGAGCGCACGACGAGCGGCAGCGCGACCAGCGCCTGCGCGATCGGCACGAGCGCCGACGAGCTGCGCAGGTCGAAGGGCGGTGAGTTGAGGGTGATGAGAAAGCCGAAGCCCACCGTCACGGCCGAGACCCCGAGGGGCAGCATGAGGGTGCCGTCGATCACCTCGAGCAGCCGCCGGCCGCCGGCGGAGCGCGGCGTGCGCGAGAGCAGGATGCTGGCCAGCAGCCCGATGACACCCGCGATCGCGGTCGCCGTGGCCGCCGTCGCGAGCGAGTTGCCGAGCGCCACCCAGACCGGAACGACGAGCGCGTTGCGCGCGCCGGTCGTGGCCAGCGCGGCGTAGTTGTGCAGGCTGAGAGCGCCGTCCACCTCGAGGGAGCGCAGCAGCAGGGTCGCGAGTGGGGTCATCAGCGCTGCCGCGGTGAGGATCGTCAGGGTGATGGCCGGCGCATCCGCACGTCGTATCGGTCTCGGGCGCGAGGCGCGCTTCTGCGCGAGCGACCGCCCCCGCGCCCGGGCAGCCACGGCCAGCAGCACCACCACAACGACGAGCTGGGCAACGCTGAGCACGCTGGCGCCGCGCAGGTCGAGGTACTGCGTGGTGAGCAGCCAGATCTCGGTCTCGATGGTGCCGAACTGGGTTCCGCCGAGAACCAGCACCACCCCGAAGGCGGTGGAGCAGAACAGAAAGACCACGGATGCCGCCGACACCACACTCGGCAGCAGCCGCCGCATCGTCACGGTCGCGAACACCCGCGCCGGGCCGGCGCCGAGCGCCGCCGCAGCCTCTTCCTGCCGGGGGTCGAGCGACTCCCAGCTGGAGCCGACGGTGCGCACCACGACCGCCACGTTGAAGAACACCAGCGCGAGCAGGATCGCCGCGAACGACGAGTCGAGCGGCGTGCCGCGAAACAGTGTGCGAAAGGCGATGCCGACCACCACCGTCGGCAGCACGAAGGGCACGATGATGAGCGCCCGCAGCAGCCGCTGTCCGCGAAAGCGCAGGCGGTAGAGCACGTGGGCGATCG
>JBIIAR010000195.1:0-4865 GCA_044239765.1 Microbacteriaceae bacterium | reverse complement strand
CCCGCCCGCCACCGCGCAGGTGGGTGATGCCGCGGTTCTTGACCGTCAGCACCTCGGCGCTCTGCGTGCCCGGCTTGATCTCGACCGGAACGTCACCGTCGAGGCCTTGCACGACGGTGCGCGTTCCGAGAATGGCGTCGGCCATCGAGACCTCAACCGTCGCGAGCAGGTCGTCGCCGTTGCGGCTGAAGATGTCGTCGTGCTTGACCTTGATCTCGATGAAGAGGTCGCCGTGCTGTCCGCCGGCGGGGCCGACCTCACCCTGCTCCTGCAGCTGCAGGCGGATGCCGGTGTCGACACCGGCGGGAATGTCGATGCTCATGCTGCGCACCGCGCGCACGCGGCCCTGGCCCGCGCAGGTGACGCAGGGGCTGGGGATGACGGTGCCGTAGCCGCGGCAGGTGCCACAGGGGCTCGAGGTCATGATGTTGCCGAGCAGGCTGCGCACCGCACGCTGGATCTGGCCCGAGCCGTGGCAGATGTCGCAGGGCATGGCGCGCGTGCCGGGTGCGCAGCAGCTGCCCTCGCAGGTCTCGCACAGCACCGCCGTGTTGACCTCGATCTCGCGCTTGGTTCCGAAGATCACCTCGGCGAGCTCCACCTCGACGCGCAGCAGGGCGTCACCGCCGCGCTCCTTGCGCGAGCGGGGAGCAGCACCGCTGCCGCCGCCGCCCGGGGCTCCGCCGCCGAAGAAGGTCTCGAAGATGTCGCTGAAGCCGCCGAAGCCCTGTGCGTTGAACCCGGGCGCTCCGCCCATGTCGTAGTTCTGGCGCTGCGTGGGGTCGCTGAGCACCTCGTAGGCGTGGGTGACCTCTTTGAACTTCTCCTCGGCATCCGCCCCCGGGTTGACGTCGGGGTGAAACTCTCGCGCCATCCGGCGGTAGGCCTTCTTGATCTCCTCCGGGGTCGCCGTCTTGTCGACTCCGAGTACTGCGTAGTGGTCTGCCACTGTTCCTTTGGTCCTCAGTCTTTAATCTTCGCCGAGCAGTCGCGTGAGGTAGCGGGCGACCGCCCTCACTGCTGCCATGTTGTTGGAGTAGTCCATGCGCGTCGGGCCGAGCACGCCAAGCCGTGCGACGGTTCCGCCGGAGCTCGTGTAGCCGCTGCTGAGAACGCTGGTCTCACCGAGACCGAACTCCGCGTTCTCTCGGCCGATGCTGACGGCAACGCCGTTGCGGTCGACCTCGACCTCGCTGAAGAGCTTGAGCAGGGTGACCTGCTCCTCGATCGCCTCGAGCACGGGGAAGATGCTGCCGTGAAAGTCCTCCTCGGTGCGCACCAGGTTGGCGGCACCGGCCATGACGAGCTTCTCCTGGCGGTTGGCCGCCACCTGGTCGAGCAGGCTCGTGGTGATCTCGGTGACGAGGGCGGAGCGCTGCGGCTCGAACTGCGAGGCGAAGGTCGCCAGAGCGGCAGCGGCATCCGCCAGCCCGAGACCGCCGAGCTTGGCGTTGAGCTTCGACCGCAGCTCGGCGAGAAACTCCGTGTCGACGTCGGCCCGCGAGTCGATGAGGTTCTGCTCGACCCGGCCGCTGTCGGAGATGAAGACGACCATGATGCGCCGCGCGGTCAGCGGCACGAGCTCGATGTGCCGCACCCGCGACTTGGCGAGCGAGGGGTACTGCACGAGGGCGACGTGGTTGGTCAGCTGCGAGAGCAGCCGAACCGTGCGCGCGAGAACGTCGTCAAGATCGACGGATGCCCCGAGAAAGGTCTCGATCGCGTGCCGCTGCGCCCCGCTAAGCGGACGCAGATCGGCCAACTGGTCGACGAAGAGCCGGTAGCCCTTGTCGGTCGGAACACGGCCAGAGGAGGTGTGCGGAGCCGTGATGAGCTCCTCCTCCTCGAGCAGCGCCATGTCGTTGCGGATCGTCGCGGCCGACACCCCGAAGGAGTGCCGCTCGACGATCGACTTCGATCCGACCGGCTCGCGAGAGGCGACGTAGTCCTGCACGATGACGCGAAGCACCTCGAGGCTGCGTTCTGAGACCACGATTCACCCGCCTTCCGTCGCTGGCACTCCGATTGCCTGACTGCCAATGGTATCGCGACACACGGGGTCAGGGGCGTTGCACCCATCGTTATCAAAGCGCTACCTTGTGTCTGTGCTTGCGCGCACCCCGCGTTTGCGGGGGCAGGCGCAAAAACACCCTCTCATCGTTCACCTGAAAGGCAACGACCAATGACTGACCCCACTCCCGCCGCTCCGGCTCCGGCTCCCGTACCCGCCGGTCCCCTCACCGAGGCCGAGGACAAGCAGTGGGCGGGCCTGTCCCACCTGCTGGGCATTCTCGGCATCCTGCCCTCGCTCATCATCTTCCTCGTCTTCAAGGACCGCGGCGCGCGTACGCGCGTCGAGTCCAAGGAGGCCCTGAACTGGCAGATCACCGTTCTCGCCGCGTACATCGCCGTGTGGATCGTCGTCGGAATCCTGTCGGTCATCATCGGCGTCGCGACCGCGAGCTCCTACGACTCGTTCGTCATCGGCTCCGCGATCATCGGCCTGCTGTACCTGCTGCCGGGTGCTGTCTGGATCGTCAACATCATCTTCTCGATCGTCGGCTTCACGAAGGTCAACGCAGGCGGCGCCTACCGTTACCCCTTCGCGATCCGTCTCATCAAGTAAGACGCTTTCGCTGCAACGCCCCGGGCCTCGGCTCGGGGCGTTGTGCTTTAAGAGAGAAGTCGGCGCACGACCGCGTCGGCCAGCAGACGGCCTTTGAGCGTGGGCACCACCAGCTTGCGCATCGCTGCGGCCGGCTCGACCAGCCCGTCGGCGATGAGACCCGCGACGGCGGTGCGCCCCTCGGCGGTCAGCTCGCTCGTCGGGAGACCCTCGCGAATGCGGCTGCCGAGCAGCACGCGCTCCACCCGCCGGGTCTCGTCGTCGAGCGTCTCTCGGCCCGCGGCCGGCGAGTGCCCCGCGAGCACGCGGTCGGCATAGGCGGCCGGATGCTTCACGTTCCACCAACGCACTCCCCCGACGTGGCTGTGCGCGCCGGGTCCGACGCCCCACCAGTCGTGGCCCTGCCAGTAGGCGAGGTTGTGCCGCGACTCGTTGCCCTCGCCGCGACTCCAGTTGCTCACCTCGTACCAGCGGTAGCCTGCAGCCTCGAGCAGCTCGTCGGCGAGCTCGTACATGTCGGCCTGCAGGTCGTCGCTCGGCGCCGCCAGCTCGCCGACGCGGATCTGCCTGGCCAGCTTGGTGCCGTCCTCGACGATGAGCGCGTAGGCCGAGATGTGGTCGGGAGCTTGCGCGATCGCGTGGTCGAGTGACGCGCGCCAGTCCTCCAGCGTCTCGCCGGGGGTTCCGTAGATGAGATCGAGGCTGACGGCGAGACCGGCGTCACGCGCCCACTGCACGACCAGCGGGATCCGCTCGGGGTCGTGGGTGCGCTCCAGCGTTGCCAGCACGGATGGCACGGCCGACTGCATGCCGAAGGAGACACGTGTGAAGCCCGCCTGCCTGAGCGCGAGAAGGTAGGCCGCGTCGACGGAGTCGGGGTTGGCCTCGGTGGTGACCTCGGCGCCATCCGCGAGTCCGAACCGGTCGCGCACCGAGTCGAGCATCGCGATGAGGTCGTCGGCGGGCAGCAGGGTGGGGGTACCGCCACCGAAGAAGACCGTGCTGGCCGGTCGCCGCGGCAGGCCAGCGGCGTCGAGCACCTGCCCCGCCTGCGCCACCTCGTCGATCGCCTGCCCGGCGTAGTCGCTGCGCTTCGCGCCGCGCAGCTCGTCACTCGTGTAGGTGTTGAAGTCGCAGTAGCCGCAGCGCACCCGGCAGAAGGGCACGTGCAGGTAGACGCCGAAGTTTCTCGTCGCGGCGCCGGCGGTCACACTCGCCGGCAGCAGCCCGTCGAGGGGCGCAGGGTCGGCGAGCGGAAGGGCGGATGGCACTGCTCCAGTGTGACACTCTGCGAGGATTGTCGCCGTGACCACCTACATACTCTGGGACGTCGACGGCACCCTGGTGCGCAACGGCAAGGATGCGGGCAACCTCTACCATGAGGCCGTCGAGCTCGCCGTAGGGCACACGATCGCGAACCGCCTGCCGAACACCCACGGCAAGACCGACGGCCAGATTCTGCGCGAGACTCTCGCCGCGCACGGCCTGCCAGAAGAGCTGCACTCGTCAGCGAGCAGTCACCTCGACGAGCTCAGCCGTCTGCGGCACGAGGCTGGCAATCACCGCGAGCTGTGCCCCGGGGTGCAGGAGGCGCTGGCCGCGACGGCCGCCCGCGGCTGGGTCAACTCGCTGCTCACCGGCAACTCCGCACTGCGCAGCCGCTACAAGGTGACCGGCGCGGGAGTGGACGCCGACGTGTTCGACTGGCAGCACTCGTGGTTCGGCGAGGTCGCACCCATCCGCTCCGACCTCACGCTGCGGGCGCGGGCCGACCTGCCCGACGACACGCTCGTGATCGTCGGTGACACCCTCAACGACGACGTGGCAGCGGTCGTCGCCGGCATCCCCTTCATCGGCGTTGCGACGGGTGCGTTCACCGCCCAGCAGCTGCGCACGACGGGCGCGATCGTTGTGATTGACGACCTGGCGAGCGGGCTGGAGCAGCTGCTCGAGGCGCTCGAAAGCATCCGGACACCCTTGTCCACCCCCTAACGCGGGTCTTGCGCCCGTATTACCCCAAGTTAACGTTCGATTCCAGTTCGACGGATTTCCTCATGTTTTGGCAAATACTGCTATACCCTTAGCCGACTGCTCGAATCAGTGATGACCGGGCAGTAAAGATTCCGACAATCGGAATCAAGAAGAACGCTCCTGGAGGAGTTTTACATGGCAATTGGCACCGTTAAGTGGTTCAACGCAGAGAAGGGCTTCGGCTTCATCGCTCCCGAGGATGGTAGTC
>JBIIAR010000194.1:0-4881 GCA_044239765.1 Microbacteriaceae bacterium | reverse complement strand
TTTCCCGCCGGCCGGCGGGAAAGCACGAGACGACAGCGTCGACCGGGCTGAGGCCGGCGGCCAGCTGCCCGCGCACCGTGCTGACGAGCTGGTGCACGTGCGGGTAGCTCTCGACCGCGAGAAGGCTCGGCACCTCGACCGAGCCGATCTCGCTCACCCGGGCGATGTCGTTGCGCACCAGGTCGACGATCATCAGGTTCTCTGCGCGCTCCTTCTCGCTGCCGAGCAGCTGCACGCGCAGCACGGCATCCTGCGAGGATGTCGCCCCGCGCGGCCGCGTTCCCTTGATCGGCTTCGACTCGATGACGCCGCTCGGGTCGATGTGCAGAAAGGTCTCGGGCGAGGCGCTCAGCAGCGACACGTCGCCGACGCGCAGCAGGGCGCCGTGGTGGCTCGCACTCGAACGGCGCAGCGCCAGGTAGGTGCCGACGGGGTCGGGTCGCACGTCGACGCTCGCCTCCGTCGTCAGGCAGAGCTGGTAGGCCTCCCCCTCGACGATCGCCGCCTGGCAGGCGCGGATCATCTCGAGATACTCCGCGTCGTCGTGGCGCCACGTCACGTCGCCGTCGCCCGGGTCGGCGGGCTGCAGCGGCGTGACCGATCGCAGCGCCTTCAGCGAGCGGGCGAGCCATCGTTTGAGGGGTGGGGTCCACGCGTCCGCGAGGGCGACGAAGGTGATCGCACCGGTCGCGTGGTTGAAGAGCAGGCCGCGGTCCACCCACAGCAGTCCCGCGTCGGGATACCGCGGAGCGTGGGTGACAGTGACGCCCATCGTCTCGGCGCGCAGCTCGTAGCCGAGCCAGCCGATCCAGCCGAGGGGTGCCGATTCCTCGACGAGCGGAATGCGGCGCAGCTCGTCGAACACGTCGCTCGACAGCGTGCGCGAGGCGAGCCCGACGAACGACATGCCGCTCGTGGCCCCCTCGCCGCTATCGAGCCAGACGGCATTCGTCGCGCTTCCGACGAGTGCGCTGTATGCCTGCTCGGGAGTCACGGTGAACCCGCACTCTCGTCGCAGCAAACGCATAGCCTTAGCGTATGGGTTCGGTCGTTGCAGACGTGTTTCGGTGGGGTGACGGCGGCCTGCACCTGCTCGACTACTGCGAGCTGACGGATGCGACCCTCACCGCCGCCGACTCGTGGCTCGTCACCGACGGCACGGCCCTCGCCCTCGACCTGCACCGCTCGCGCTTTCTCGCCGCGGCTGCGGGTGGTGAGGAGTTCTGGGACGCCGCTATTGCCGCGATTCCCACCGAGGGCAACTGGTTTCCACGGGTCGAGCAGCACTCCGACGGCCGCTTTCTCTTTCGCCAGCGCAGCGCCCCGGAGCTGCGCCGCTCACTGACCCTCATGACCCACCGCGGCGGCGACCCGCGCCGCGTCCCCGCGGTCAAAGGACCCGACCTCGACGCTATGCGACGCCTGCGCTCGGCCGCGCAGGCGGAGGGCGCGGATGAGGCGGTAATTCTCAACGCCGACGGCTACGTCGTCGAGAGCTCGCAGAGCGCGATCGCGTGGTGGCGCGGCAGCATCCTGTGCACGCCGCCCGCGGAGTTCGCCCGCTGCGACAGCGTCACCGCACGGTCGCTGCTCGGCCTCGCCCAGGCGCTTGGCGTCGACCTGCTCGAAGAGGCCGTCACGCCCGCCGAGCTCGACGGCACCGAGATCTGGGCACTCAACGCCCTGCACGGACCCCGCATCGTCACCGCTTGGACAGACGGCCCCCAGCCCGCCGAGCTTCCCGGCCGGCTCAGCCTCTGGCGTGACCGGCTCGCCCGCCTGCGCCACACGCTGCCGGTGGCCGTGTGAACGAGGCACTCGACTGGCTGCTGCTGACCGTGCAATCGGTCGACCCGGTGCTGCGCACCACCCTCGCGGGCGTGGCAATTCTGCTCGAGACGAGCATTCTCATCGGGCTCATCATGCCGGGCGACACGGTGGTGCTCGTGGCCAGCACGGGTGTCAGCTCGCCGATCGAGTGGGCTGCTCTCGTCGTGACGGTCATTGCCGGCGCGCTTGCCGGTGAGAGCATCGGGTTCGCACTGGGGCGCTTTCTCGGCCACCGCATCCGCCCCTCCCGACTCGGTCGTCGTATCGGCGAGCACAACTGGGTGCGGGCGGAGAACTACCTTGCGCGCCGAGGCGGCCCCGCCGTCTTTCTCTCGCGCTTTCTGCCGGTGCTGCACTCGCTCGTTCCCGTGACGGTTGGCATGAGCGCCATGAGCTATCGGCGTTTCATCTCGTGGACGATTCCAGCCTGCGTGATCTGGTCGCTCGCCTACGTGACCCTCGGGGCAGCGACAGCGGGCGGCTACCGCGAGCTCTCACAGCAGCTGCACGGCGCCGGATACATCTTCGTTGGTGCCATCGTGCTGTTCATCGTTCTCGTCGTCGTCGGCAAGAAGCTGCTCGAGAAGCGCGAGGCGAAGCACATGCACAACGAGGAAAGCGGCCGCCCCCAGTAGGGACGACCGCTCTCTTCAGGGCTTCTTAGTCGAGAAAGCCGTTGTCTTTCAGCCACGCCTCGGCGACAACCTTGGCCGACGGCTTGTCGTCGCCCGCGTAGGTCGCGTTGAGGTCGATCAGCTCATCGGTGGTGATCTTGGCCGAGACAGCGTTGAGCAGCTCTGCGAGCTCGTCGGAGTTGACCGTCTCGCTGAGCAGCGGGATCACGTTCTGCGCCGGGATGAGGAACTTGGGGTCCTCGAGAACAACGAGGTCGTTCTCCTTGATCGACGGGGTGGTGGTGTAGATGTCAGCGATCTGCACCGAGTTGTTGAGCAGCTCGCTCAGCGTTCCCGGGCCACCGAAGTCATCGATTGCCTTGAAAGTCAGACCCTCGACGCCGTAGGTGGCGGCAAGCTTGCCGAACCAGCGCTCCTGGAACGGCGTGTTGGCGGCGAGCGTCAACGTGTCTGCGAGCGGGGCGAGGTCGCCGATCGAGGTGACGTTGTTCTCCTCGGAGAACTGCCTGGTGACCACGAAGGCGTCAGCGTCAGCACCGGGCGCTGCCTCGAGGGTGACGAGGCCGAGCGGCTCGAGAACGGCAGGCAGCGCTGCGGTGACGTCTTCGATCGACGAGGCGGTCGCCTCGGGGTCGGAGCCGTAGAGCAGGTTTCCGGCGTACTCGGGAATGAGGTCGATCGAACCGTCGCCCAAACCGGTGATGAAGGCCTCTCGCTCACCGATCGAGGTGTTGTAGGTGACGTCATAGCCGTTGGCCTCGAGCACCTGGCCGTAGATCTGCGCGAGAATCTCGTTCTCGGCGAAGCCTTGCGAGCCGATGGTGATTGCCGTCGCGTCGCCGCCGTCACCGTCACCGGTGTCGAGCGGGTTGCTCGAGGCGCATCCGGCAAGCGTGGCGACGAGACCGACGGCCACTACTGCGAAGCCGAGGCTTCTCTTCTGTGCAAACATGCTGATTCCTTCTCTTCTCTTGGTGGGTGTCACAGGGATGCACCAGCGCGGCGAAGTGACGCGCGGGTGCGGCGTGGCTCTGTGTGGATCGCGCCGCGGGACACCCCACGCGGCGTGACAAGAAACTGCACGAGGGCGAGCACCCCGTCGACGAGCAGCGCGAGCGCCGCAACGAGCACCGCGCCGGCGATCACCACGGTGTAGTTGCGCACCGCGAGCCCCTCGATGAGGAAGCGCCCGAGACCCGTGAGGCCGACATAGGCGGCGATGGTCGCGGTAGCGATGACCTGCAGCGCGGCAGAGCGGATGCCGCCGATGATGAGCGGAAGCGCGAGCGGCACCTCGACCTTCACCAGCACCTGCCACTCGGTCATGCCCACCGCGCGCGCGGCGTCGATCGTCTGGCGACTCACCGACTCGAGACCCGCATAGGAGCCCGCGATGATCGGCGGCACCGCGAGAATCGCGAGCACCGCCACGAGGGGCCAGAGGCCGAGGCCGGTGAACAGGATGATGAAGAACAGCAGGCCGAGGGTTGGCAGTGCCCGCGCTGCGCCGCTGATTGCGATCACGAACGCGCGCCCGCGACCGGTGTGCCCGATCGCCAGGCCGAGCGGCAATGCGATGAGCACAGCGACGCCCATGGCCAGACCGGAGTAGAGGAGGTGGTCGACGAGCCGGGGAAGGATTCCCTTCTCGCCCTGCAGGGTCGCCGGGTCGAGGATGTACTGGAAGGCCTCGAGAAAGAAGTTCACGCTGTCACCTCCGCCGCGACCTTGGTGACGCTCGCCCGAGCGCCCTTCGGCAGCACCCGGGTCCAGGGAAGCAGAACGCGGCCGAGCAGCACGAGCACGAGATCGAAGAGCAGGGCGATGATGACGATGAAGATGATCCCAATGACGACCTCGGTCGGGAACGACCGCTGGTAGCCGTCGAGAAACAGGTAGCCCAGCGTTGTGACGCCGATGACCGAGCCCACGCTGAGCAGGCTGACGGTGGTGACGGAGACTACGCGGATGCTCGCGAGCAGCACCGGCCCGGCGAGCGGCAGCTCGACCGCCCAGAACCGTCCCCAGCGCGAGTAGCCGATCGCCGTCGACGAGCCGATCACGTCACGCGGAACGGAGGCGAACGCATCAGCTGACCCCCGCACCATGACCGCGACGCCGTAGATGCACAGCGCGACGACGACGTTGGACTCATCGAGGATGCGCGTGCCGAGAATAGCCGGCAGCGACGCGAACAGGGCGAGAGACGGGATCGTGAACAGGATGCCGCCGACGGTGAGCAGAACCGTGCGGAGCACGCGATTCTGGCTGGCCAGCCAGCCGAGGGGAATGCTGGCTATGAGAGACACCAGAACGGGTACGACGCTCAGCCTCGCGTGATCGAGGGTAAGGCCGAGAACCAGCTCGAGGTTCTGCCATAGCCAGACCATTAGGCGTCGCCCGCCTGGTCGGTCTT
>JBIIAR010000293.1:0-3274 GCA_044239765.1 Microbacteriaceae bacterium | reverse complement strand
AACCTCATGATCGTGCGTGCGCTGCGCGAGAACGCCGACTACGACGAGGCCTGGTACCTCGACGCTACGCGCGCAGAGCTGCTGCTGCTGGCGGCCGAGAAGCGAGCGGATGCCGCCAGAGTCGCCGACTACCTCACCGCCGCGACCGACCGCTACGGCCGGCCCGAGAGCTCCGTCGACTACCGGTCGGAGGACGCCACCACCCTCGAGCGCCGCCAGGCCGCGCTGCTCGGGCTGGCCGTGCGGCTCGAGGCGCTCGGCGACGCTGACGCGGGGGTGATCGTCGACGCCGCCCGCGCAGCCGCTCTCGATGACATTGCCAACGCCATCCGCTCGCCGTCGGAACGATCGGAGCCCTCGGCCGAGTACACGGTCGCGCGCGAGGGCCGCATCGACCAGCTCACCGCCGACCTCGCGATGCTGCAGCTGAAGTCGTCGGGGCTCTAGGGCCCGCCGAGCCAGTGGTCGATGCGGTGGCGGTCGGGGGTGAAGCCGTTGGCAACGCCCCACAGCACTGCCTGGGTGCGACTGGCCGCGCCGATCTTGCGGTACACCGAGCGAATGTACGACTTGACCGTGTTCGGGCTGAGGTAGGTGAGCGCGGCGACCTCGGCGTTGCTCTTGCCCTGGGTGATCAGGGCGAGAATCTCTGACTCCCGGTCGGTGATGCCGTCGAGGCGACCGGGCCAGTCGAGCCCGGGTGCGCTCGGCGCGCGACGGCGCTGCTCGCTCACGACGATCTCGCCGCGATGCACCGCCTCGAGTGCCTCAACCAGGTCGCGAGCACCGAGCGTCTTCGAGAGGTAGCCGCTGACACCCTGCTCGAGTGCGGCCGTCACGAGGTCGTGCTGAAAGTTCCAGGTGTAGACGACCACGTGGCGCGCGCGGGGGTTTTTCACCAGCTCGGCGATCTCGACATGATCGGATTCCGGCTGCGCGAAGGAGTCGTAGAGAACGATGTCGATCTCGTCTTTCAGGGGTGCGTTCGCGTTGATCTCCGACACCAGCACCCGGTCGCGGTAGCGGTCGAACATGTGCGCGAGGCCGGTGAGCACAACGTCGTAGTCGTCGACGAGGGTGACGGTGATGGGTGTCGGCATGGTCTGACTATTGCACCCCCAGGGGTGTAACGGCACACCTTCAGGGGTGGTTGATTGAGAACGTCCCTCATCCCCCCACAGAAAGAGACATCATGCTCGGACTCATCATCAGCATCATCATCGTCGGCCTCATCGCCGGCTTCATCGCCCGCGCGGTCGTGCCCGGACGCCAGAACCTGTCGATCGGCCTCACCCTGCTTCTCGGCATCGTCGGCTCGTTCGTCGGCGGCTTTCTCGGGTTTCTGCTCTTCGGCGCAGACGCCGGCGACGGCTTTCTGCAGCCGGCCGGAATCATCGGGTCCATCATCGGCGCGATCCTCGTTCTCGTGATCTACCTCGCGGTCAGCCGCCGCGGCGCCACGCGCTAGTCGTCTGCGAGAAGTCCTCGGTCAGTCACTGGCCGGGGACTTCGTGGCACCCAGCACCGCACTGCATCGCGGTACTCCCCATACTCGGCCCGGAACCGTGCAGCGAGGTCGGCCTCCTCGAGCGGACGCACCGCGTAGTTCCACAGCAGCGAGCCGATGAGCGCGTAGGCCACAACCAGCCACGACGAGAGCACGAGCCCCACCGCCACACCCTGCACGATGCCCGCCACCGCCATCGGATTGCGCACCCAGCGGTACGGCCCCGCCACGACGAGAGACGCCGGCATCGCCGAGGGCAGCGGGGTGCCGCGCCCGACGGTCGCCATCGTGATCGCCGACCAGACGCCGAGTGCGCTCGCCAGCACGAGCAGCACCGCCCCGAGCCACAGGGTCGGTGCCTCTACGCGCAGCCCCCAGCGCTGCTCGAGCCACGCGATGACCAGAGGCGCGACCACGAGAAAGAGGCCCCAGAAGCCGAGCATCTGCAGAACGGTGAGCAGCAGGTGCGGACCGCGGCGTGCGGTGCGGAACGCGAACGGACCGGCCGTGATCCACTCGGTGGGCACGCGGCCCAGCGCGACGAGACAGAGGGCGACCACCGACCCGGCGGCGGCCGCCGCCATGATCAGCACACCGCATCCGGCCTCTGTCGTCACGGTGGCGTAGCCGGCGAGCGCGAGCGCGACGAGCAGCGTCCACACGGCGGCCACCCACGCGGCAGGCTTCAGGCCAACGGCGGCAAGACCCGACGCGACAACGAAGAGCGGGATGTCGAAGGCCGCCACGAGCACCGGATCGAGGCTGCCCAGAGTGGTCACCCGCACCCACGGCGAGCTGAAGACCGCGATCCACCACGCCGCACCGCCGAGAGCCTGCACCCCGAAGTAGACGCGTGCCCAGAGCATTCTTGAACTGTACTCAGGCGGGCGGCGTAGGGTGCCGCAAGGAGAAGGAAGATTGCTGTACACGCTGCACGAACTGTCGGGAACCTCGACGCACGTCATAAGCCAGCGAGCCTCCCGAAAGCACGCTGCCGCTCTTGTCGCCGAGATTGTGACCAATCCCGACGGCCGGGGCTACACCCTGCTGCGCATCGACGAGACCGGTGTTCTGGCCGATCGGCTGCCGAGCCCACTCAGCGCCTACTGCTTCTACGTGCTCTGGGCGAGGTACCTCAACCCGACGATCGTGCCGGTGCCGATGACCTGAGTTTGCCGTTCTGGCACGACAACTTGGCGCCGGTGCAGTCACCGTGATTGCGTTGCGGAATGACAACGCAGACCGCCGCTGAGTACTGGGAGAACCGCTACCGCGAGAACGGGCGCTCGTGGAGCGGCAACGTCAACGTCGCCCTCGAGCGGGAGGTCGCCGCAGTCGAGCCCGGCACCGCCCTCGATCTCGGCAGCGGTGAGGGCGGGGATGCCCTGTGGCTTGCCCGCCAGGGATGGTCGGTGACCGCGGTCGACATCGCCCCCTCCGCGCTGGCGATCGCGCAGACGGCGCAGCTGCCGCACGACGACATCACCTGGATTGCCGCCGACCTCGCCGAATGGCAGCCACCCCGCAGCTACGACCTCGTCTCGGCCTGCTTTCTGCACTCCTTCGTCGAGCTGCCGCGCGAGGCGATCCTGCGTCGTGCCGCGACGGCCGTCGCCCCCGGCGGGCTGCTGGTGATCGTCGGGCACTCCGGTGCGCCGCACTGGCACGACCCGAGCGGCCACGAGGCGGTGCACCTGCCGACACCCGACGAGGTGCTCGCGTCGCTGGCACTCGACGACGGCTGGACGGTGGTCACCAAGGCGCTCA
>JBIIAR010000248.1:0-3955 GCA_044239765.1 Microbacteriaceae bacterium | reverse complement strand
GAGGCGATCCGCGCGGGCGAGGTCAACGAGGGCCTGGTCGACCGGGCGCTTCGCCGCGTGCTCACGCAGAAGGCCGAGCTCGGCCTGCTCGACGCGGACTGGTCGGCTGTGCCCTCCGGCCTCGAGGGCGTCGACCTCGACGACCCGCAGGCAGTGTCGGACGCAATCGACCTCGACAGCGCTGAGAACCGGGCGGTCGCTCGACAGCTGGCGGAGCAGTCCGTCATCTTGCTGACCAACGACGGAACGCTGCCCCTGAGACAGGGCCTGCGGATTGCCGCCATCGGCCCCACCGCCAACGACCCCTTCGCGGTGCTCGGCTGCTACAGCTTTCCCGCGCACGTCGGCGTGCAGCACCCGAACGAGCCGGTCGGCATCGAGCTGCCGACGCTCATCGAGTCGCTCACCGCAGAGTTCGGTGCGGTGGAGCATGTTCTCGGCACCTCCATCGACGGCGGCGAGACCGACGGCATCGCTGCGGCGGTCGACGCGGCACAGAACGCGGATGTCGCCATCGTCACCCTCGGAGACCGCGCCGGCCTGTTCGGCCGCGGCACCAGCGGCGAAGGCTGCGACGCCGACTCCCTCGCGCTTCCCGGCGCGCAGCAGCAGCTGCTCGACGCCGTGCTCGCGACCGGCACCCCCACGGTCGTCGTGCTGTTCGCCGGGCGCCCCTACGCGCTCGGCGCCGCAGTGACCGGCGCCGCGGCGATCGTGCAGACATTCTTCCCCGGAGAGGAAGGCACCGGTGCTGTGGCCGGCGTGCTCAGCGGACGCGTCAACCCGAGCGGGCGCCTGCCCGTGAGCGTGCCCGCCCACGCCGGCTCACAGCCCTCCACCTACCTCGCCGCTCCCCTCGCCCGTAAGAACGGCGTCTCGAACGTCGACCCGACGGCCGCCTTCTCGTTCGGGCACGGCATCGGCTACTCGAGCTTCGAGTGGACGTCGTCGCTGATCGGCGTCTCTCCCGACGACACCGTGTCGCTGAGCGTGACGGTGACGAACACCGGCGACCGCGCCGGCGCCGACGTGGTGCAGCTCTACCTGCACGACCCGGTCGCCTCGGTCGTGCGCCCGGTGCAGCGCCTGCTCGGGTTCCACCGTGTCGAGCTCGAGGCCGGCGCCTCGACGACGCTCACCATCACGGTGCCCTCCGACACCACGAGCTTCACCAACCGCGCCGGGGTGCGCGTGGTCGAGGCGGGCGAGATCGTGCTGGGCATCGGCCGGTCGAGCGCCGACATCGCCCTCACGCACAGCGTGCAGCTCACCGGGCCGACACGCGAGGTCGGCTACGACCGCGCGCTGCACGTCACATGGGCCTGACCCGAACGACCGCCCTGCTCGATCTGGGCCTTCCTCACACCGAGGTCGAGGTCGAGCAGGTCGCGCACGAGTTCGCCTTCGGCAACATCGGCTTCGACTTCATCGACCCGGCGGTGCGCGACACCGGACTTGCCAGGCTGTGGCTCGACCTCTACAACACGGCCACGCTGCCGTTCTACTGGCGCGAGTTCGAGCCCGCCCCCGGCGCACCGCGCACCCGCCCGCTGCGCGACACCGCGCAGTGGTTCCGCGACCACGGGGTGGCCGTCAAAGGCCACCCGCTCGTCTGGCACACGCTCGCGCCGCAGTGGCTGACAGGCGACGTAGAGAGCCAGCTGCGCCGACGCATCCAGCGTGACGTCGCCGACTTCGCCGGCCTCATCGACACCTGGGACGCCATCAACGAGGTCGTCATCATGCCGGTCTTCGAGGCGGAGGCGAACGCGATCACCGACCTCGCCCGGGTGAAGGGTCGCGTGCCGATGATCCAGCTCGCCTTCGACGAGGCGCGGGCCGCCAACCCGCATGCCACGCTGCTGCTCAACGACTTCGACCTGTCGAGCCGCTATGAGGACCTCATCGCAGAGACCCTCGCCGCCGGCGTGCAGATCGACGCCCTCGGCCTGCAGACCCACATGCACCAGGGCTACTGGGGCGAAGAGAAGATGCTGGCGATGGTCGACCGCTTCGCGCGCTTCGGCCTTCCCCTTCATCTGACCGAGAGCACCCTGCTCAGCGGAGACCTCATGCCCCCCGAGATCGTCGACCTCAACGACTGGGTTGTCGACCGCTGGCCCTCCACACCCGAGGGCGAGGCACGGCAGGCCGACGAGCTGGTGCGGCACTACCGGTCGCTCGCGTCGCATCCGGCCGTCGAGGCGATCACCTACTGGGGCATCACCGACAACGGCGCGTGGCTCGGCGCCCCCGTCGGACTCGTGCGCGCCGACGGCACACCGAAGCCCAGCTACGACGCGCTGCACCAGCTCATCAAGGGCGAGTGGTGGCTGCCGCCAACCACCATGCGAACGGATGCGGCGGGCCAGATCACCGTGACCGGCATGCCCGGCACCTACCGCGCCCGCACTCGCGGCACGACGACCGAGTTCAGGATCGTCTAGCGGTCGACTCCCGCACGACCAGCTGCGGAACCGGGTGCTCAGCCACCTCGAAGCCCTCGTCGAGCTGCAGCTCGAGCAGCGTCTGCATGACCGTGCGGCCGAGCTCGGCGAAGTCCTGGCGAATGGTGGTGAGCGGGGGTGAGAAGTGCTCCGCCTCGGGAATGTCGTCGAAGCCGACGATGCTGACATCCTGCGGCACCCGAATGCCCGCCGACGCGAACGCGTGGATCAGCCCGAGGGCCATCTGGTCGTTCGCAGAGAAGACCGCGGTGAACTCGCGGGAGGCGGCGAGCTGCTGCCCGATGGCGAAGCCGCTCGCCGGGGTCCAGTCGCCGACGAGGGGCTCGCGCGATCCAAGGCCGTGGTCGCTGAGGGCCGCGCGCCAGCCGCGCACGCGCTCGGTGGCGTCCATGCTGTCCTCGGGGCCTGCAACGTGCACGATCGACTGGTGGCCAAGCTCGATGAGGTGGGTGGTGGCGTCGTAGGCGCCGCGGTACTGGTCGATCGAGACGCTGTGAAAGCCGACGCGACCGCTCGACTCGACCGCGAGCAGCGGCACCCCGAGGTCGATGCCCTGGATCGCCTCGAGTGCACCGCGGTGCGCGGCGATCAGCACGATCGCCTCGACGTTCTGGCTGAGCAGCAGCTCGACCGACGATCGCATGGATGCGACATCCGCCTCGAGCATGCTCGAGATGCTGACGAGGTAACGGGCCTTGCGCGCCGCCTCGTTGAAGCCGAGCAGGGTGCTCGAGGGCCCGTAGTCGGGGCTGCCGGTGGTGATGAGCCCGATGGTGCGCGATCGGCGGGTGACGAGCGAGCGCGCCGTCGCCGACGGGCGGTAGCGCAGCTGCTTAATCGCATCCTCGACGCGGGCACGGGTCGCCGGCCGCACGTTGGGCAGGTCGTTGACCACGCGCGACACCGTCTGGTGCGACACCCCGGCAAGCCGGGCCACATCGAAGATATTGGCGACTCGCGCCTTGTCGTCCGTCGTCACTCTCCTGCTGTGCTCCTCAGGGTGTAACTCACTAATGGGACGATTTCGGCTAGTTTATCGGCGCGGTCATGCAGTTCGACGACGCGAGAGCAGCTTCTGCAGCACGATGAAGACGAGCAGCAGAGCGCCGATGACGATCTTCGTCCACCACGAGCTGAGGGTGCCCTCGAAGCTGATGATGGTCTGGATGATGCCGAGCACGAGCACCCCCAGGAGCGATCCGAGAACGAAGCCGTAGCCACCCGTCAGCAGGGTGCCGCCGATCACCACGGCCGCGATCGCGTCGAGCTCGAGGCCCACGCCGGTGAGGCCGTAGCCCGACAGCGTGTACAGCGAGAAGAGCACACCGGCGATCGCCGAGCAGAGTCCGCTGATGACGTAGACCAGCACCTTGGTGCGTGAGACCGGCAGGCCCATGAGCACCGCCGAGTGCTCACCGCCGCCGATCGCGTAGACGGTGCGGCCGGTGCGGGTGAAGTGCAGCACGACGACCGCGACGATGACGACC
>JBIIAR010000018.1:0-14549 GCA_044239765.1 Microbacteriaceae bacterium | reverse complement strand
CGACAGGCGCGGCGCGAGCACGATGCGCTTGGCCAGCCCGGTGAAGAACTCGTCGGTGATCGGGATCGAGTTGAGGTCGATGATGTAGCACAGGCCGCGCGCGAGGAACATGGCGGCGAGGGTGGCGATGAACGGCTGGATCTTGAAGATGTGTATGGCCAGGCCCGACAGCAGTCCGATCGTCGCGCCCACCACCAGAACGATGAGGATGATGAGCAGCGGCGGCCACCCGGCCCGCGCCAGCGAGGCGGTGATCATCGTCGACAGCGCCACCACCGAGCCGACCGAGAGGTCGATGCCGCCGGTGAGAATGACGAAGGTCATGCCCACCGCGAGCACGATGAGAAAAGCGTTGTCGATGAAGAGGTTGAGCACGTTCTGACCGCTCGCGAAGTTGCGGTAGCGGCTCGCGCCGATGACGAACATGGTGATGAGCAGCACCAGGGTGACGAGAACCGAGGTGTAGCGGGGCGACAGCACGAAGTCGCGCCCCGAGCGGATGGCGGTGGTGACGATGCTCATGTTGCTGCCTTCGGGGTTACGGCGAACAGGGGTTTGCGGCGGCCCAGCCATTCCTGCACGACCGGCGACTGGAGGAGGCAGACCGCGATGACCACGATCGCCTTGAAGACGAGGCTGACCTCCTTGGGAATGCCGGCGGTGTAGACCGTGGTCGTCAGCGTCTGGATCACGAAGGCACCTACGATGGTTCCGGCGAGCGAGTAGCGGCCACCGGCGAGCGACGTGCCACCGATGACGACGGCGAGGATGGCGTCGAGCTCGATCCACAGGCCGGCCGAGTTGGCATCCGCCGCACTGATGTTCGAGCTGATGATGAGGCCGGCGATACCCGCGCAGAGGGCGCAGAACACGTAGACGGTCCAGACGATGCCGCGGCTGCGCACACCGGCGATGCGCGAGGCCTCCGGGTTGATACCGACAGACTCGATCAGCAGGCCGAGCGCTGTGCGGCGCGTGAGCACCGCGGCGATGACGATGACGATGCCGGCAATGACGATGGATGCCGGAAGCCCCAGCCAGAACCCCGACCCGAACACCTTGTACGGCGCACTCGAGATCGTCAGGATGTTGCCCTCGGTGATCAGCATTGCGATGCCGCGGCCCGCGGTCATCAAGATGAGCGTGGCCACGATCGGCTGGATACCGAACACCGCGACCAGCAGCCCGTTCCAGGCCCCGAGCACGAGCGAGAAGCCCAGCGCGATGCCGACCGCCCCGAGCACCGTGCCGAGGTCGTTGGGATCCGCGGCGTCGCCGATGATGGTGCAGGCGAGCGCGCCGCTGATCGCCGCGGTGGCGCCAACCGACAGGTCGATGCCGCGGGTGGCGATGACGAGGGTCATGCCGAGGGCGACGAGCAGGGTCGGGGCGCCGTTGCGCAGGATGTCGATCACGCTGCCGAACAGGTGACCGTCTTTGATGGTTACGGCGAAGAAGGTCGGCGTGATGATCACGTTGAAGACGAGCAGCGCGATGAGCGCCACGATCGGCCAGAAGAGCCGGGCCTTCGGCAGGTTGGCTAGAAGGTTCACGCTACTGCTCCACTCGCGATGAGGCCCATGATCTGGCCGACGGTGACGTCTTCGTTGACAAGGTCGGCGACCTTTCGGCGGTCGCGCATGACCGCGATCCGGTGGCTGAGGCGCAGCACCTCTTCGAGCTCTGCGCTGATGAAGATGACCGACATGCCCTCGTCGGCGAGGTTCGAGACCAGCTTCTGAATCTCGGCCTTGGCGCCGACGTCGATGCCGCGGGTCGGCTCGTCGAGCACGAGCAGCCGGGGCGCGACGGCGAGCCAGCGGGCGAGCAGCACCTTCTGCTGGTTGCCTCCGCTGAGGTTGCCGGCGAGCGCGTCGGGGTTGGCGGGGCGAATATTGAGGGCGCTGATGTAGCTGGCGGCCAGCTCGTCCTGTCGCTTTCTCGAGATGCGGCGAAACCATCCGCGGTCGGCCTGCAGGGCGAGCACGATGTTGTCGCGAACGGTGAGGTCTTCAACGATTCCCTCGCGCTTGCGGTCCTCCGACGAGTAGGCGATGCGCTCGCGCAGGGCGAGTCGGGGCGTGCGCAGCCGTTTGCGCTCGCCGCTCACGGTGATCTCGCCGCTGTCCGGTCGGTCCACGCCGGTGAGCAGGCGCGCCACCTCGGTGCGGCCGGAGCCGAGCAGCCCGGCGAGACCGACGACCTCGCCCTCGGCGATCGTCAGGTCGAAGGGCTCGACCGAGCCCTTGCGGCCAACGCCGACCGCGTTGAGGTAGGGCTTCTCGTCGGCGTCGTCGACCGTGATGGCACGCGATCTGCTGTCGAGGGTCTCGAGCACGGCGAGCTCCTTGCCGATCATCTTGTGCACCAGCTCGATGCGCAGGATGTCGGTCGTCAGGTACTCCCCCACCAGCGCGCCGTTGCGCAGCACGGTGAGGCGGTCGCTGATCTCGTAGACCTGGTCGAGAAAGTGCGAGACGAACAGAATCGCGACGCCGTCTTTCTTCAGCTTCTGGATGACCCGAAAGAGCTCGGCGACCTCGTCGGCGTCGAGGCTCGAGGTCGGCTCGTCGAGAATGAGCACCTTCGCGTCGACGTCGGTCGCGCGGGCGATGGCGACGAGCTGGCGAATGGCGAGCGAGTGCGAGCTGAGCGGCGAGGCGGGGTCGATGTCGAGGTTGAGGCGCCTGAGCAGCTCGGCCGAGCGCTCGCGGGTCGCCCTCCAGTTGATGAGGCCGTTGCGGCGACGCGGCTCGCGGCCGAGCATGATGTTCTCGGCGACGGAGAGGTTGGAGAGAAGGTTGACCTCCTGGTAGACGGTGCTGATTCCGGCGGCCTGCGCCTGCGCGGGTCCGTTGATGGTGAGCGTCTCGCCCGCCAGGGTAATCGTGCCGGCGTCGATGCCATAGACCCCGGTCAGCGCCTTGATGAGCGTCGACTTGCCCGCGCCGTTCTCGCCCATGAGCGAGTGCACCTCGCCGGGGAACATGCGAAAGCTCACGGAGTCGAGGGCCTTCACTCCGGGGAAGGTGATGGAGATGTCGCGCATATCTACGACAGGCATCTCGACGACGGGGTCGGTCACGGTTCACAGCTCTTTGCGTTGAGAGGGGTGGGTGGGCGCCGGGCCCCCCCCCCACCACGGTGGTAGTGCTTAGTACTGGCGGTCGGGCAGGGCCTCGATGGCCTGCTCCTGGGTGAAGGTCGTCTCCTCCGTGACAATACGCTTCTCGACGGTCTCGCCGGCGACGAGCGCCTTGACGATGTCGACGAGCTGCGGGCCAAGCAGCGGGGAGCACTCAACGATGAAGTTGATCTTGCCCTCCGACAGGGCGGTCATGCCGTCCTTGACCGCGTCGACCGTGACGATCTTGATGTCCTCGCCGGGAACGAGTCCAGCGGCCTCGATCGCCTCGATGGCGCCGAGTCCCATGTCGTCGTTGTGGGCGTAGACCAGGTCGATGTCGGGGTTCGCCTTGAGGAACGCCTCCATGACCTGCTTGCCGCCGGCGCGAGTGAAGTCACCCGTCTGGCTCGCGATGATCTCGAACTTCGGGTCGGTGACCTTGTTGCGGAAGCCCTCTGCGCGGTCGTTGGCCGGAGCGGCTCCGGTCGTGCCCTGCAGCTCGACGATCTTCACCGAGTCAGCGTCTGCGAACTCCTCGTTCACCCAGTCGCCGGCCTTCTCGCCCTCGAGGATGAAGTCCGAGCCGAGGAACGACTGGTAGAAGCTGTCGTCCTCGGAGTCGACCGAGCGGTCGGTGAGCACGACGGGGATGCCGGCGTCCTTGGCCTCCTGCAGAACCTCGTCCCATCCGGACTCGACAACCGGCGAGAACGCGATCACGTCGACGCCCTGCTGAATGTACGAGCGGATCGCCTTGATCTGGTTCTCCTGCTTGCCCTGCGCGTCAGAGAACTTGAGCTCGATGCCCGCGTCCTCGAATGCACTCTGGATCGAGATCGTGTTGGCGGTTCGCCATCCGCTCTCTGCGCCGACCTGCGAGAAGCCGACGACGATGTCGCCCGAGTCTCCGCTGCCTGCGTCCGCGCCACCGGCGCAGCCGGTGAGTGCGATGAGGGTTGCCGCTACGGCAGCCACTCCAATGAATTTCTTCATCTAACTAAACCTCCTCGTTCAGTTGCCGAAAGCCTTCTGAGTTTGTGATTGCAGGGGACTCTCGGTCGGCCAGGTCATTCTGGCCTGTGCCGATGTTAGCGTTCACATTTCTGTCACATCAAGCGTCGATTATCACGTTTCGATAACAGCGCCGCGCAAGATCGTTGATTTTCCGGGGATGCATTCCGCCTCCTGCAAACAGTGTCTCAATTAATCGACCCCGGCGGCAACCGCAATGTGAGGGTTCTCATTAACCCAGAACGTCGCGCGCCCTGCTCCAGCAGAACGCGCGACGTGTGGTCTCCCCCTAGAAAAAGAGAGATCTAGATGCCCTGTGCCAAGCGGTAGTAGGCGGCGTTCCACTTGAGCTCGCGCGCGAAGCCGCGCGTGGTCGTGCTCTCGTCGATCACCAGCAGCTCAGCCCGGGCGATGTCAGCGAAATCCTCCCATGCTTCGGCGCCGACCGCAGTAGTGAGAACCGTGTGGTGGGCCGCTCCGGCCTGCAGCCAGGCCGCAGCAGAGGTGGCGAAGTCGGGGGCCGGCTTCCAGACGGCCCTGGCCACCGGCAGGTTGGGAAGGGGTTCTGGCAGGGGAACGACCTCGACCACGTTGGCCGTGAGACGGAATCGGTCGCGCATATCGCTCAGGGCGACGACGATGCCGGCGCCCGCATCCGTGTCGAAAACGAGGCGAACCGGGTCGTCCTTGCCGCCGATGCCGAGCGGGTGAATCTCTAGCGACGGCTTCGAGGTCGTCAGCGACGGGCAGATCTCGAGCATGTGCGCGCCGAGAATGAGCTCGTTGCCGGGCTCGAGGTCGTAGGTGTAGTCCTCCATGAGCGAGGCGCCACCCGGCAGCCCGGCACCCATGACCTTGGCGATGCGCACGAGCACCGCAGTCTTCCAGTCGCCCTCGGCGCCGAAGCCGTAGCCGTCGGCCATGAGGCGCTGCACGGCGAGGCCGGGCAGCTGCCGCAGGGCACCGAGGTCTTCGAAGGTTGTCGTGAAGGCGCTGAAGTCGCCGGCCTCTAAAAAGCTGCGCAGGCCGAGCTCGATGCGGGCGCCGTAGCGCAGCGAGTCGCGCTTGTCGCCGTGCGCCCGAAGGGACGGCACGACGTCGTACAGCTCGTCGTACTCCGCGACGAGGTCGTCGACATCGCTCTCGCTGGCCGCGTGCACGGCCTCGGCCAGCTCGTTCACACCCCAGGTGTTGACGCTCACCCCGAAGCGGATCTCTGCCTCGGTCTTGTCGCCCTCGGTCACCGCGACGTTGCGCATGTTGTCGCCGAAGCGGGCGAGCTTGAGGTTCTGCGCGGCAGCCCAGCCACAGGCTGCGCGCGCCCAGGTGCCGATCTGAGCCGTGACCGCAGGGTTCGACACGTGCCCGACGACCGTCTTGCGCACGACGCTCATGCGCGTCTGGATGTAGCCGAACTCCCGGTCGCCGTGCGCCGCCTGGTTGAGGTTCATGAAGTCGAAGTCGATCTCGCTCCAGGGCAGGCGCTCGTTGGCCTGGGTGTGCAGGTGCAGCAGTGGCTTGCGCAGCGCGTCGAGCCCGTGGATCCACATCTTCGCCGGTGAGAAGGTGTGCATCCACGCGATCACGCCGACGACGTTGTCTGCGGCGTTGACCTCGAGCGCGAGCCGCCTGATCGAGTCGCTCTCTTTCAGCACGGGTTTCCAGACGACAGACACCGGGATGTCGCCACTGTCACCGAGAGCCCGCGCGATCTGCTGCGACTGCTCTGCCACCTGGGCAAGGGTCTCTGGGCCATAGAGGTCCTGGCTTCCGGTGAGAAACCAGACCTCACGGGTCTTCAGGTCGGGGACTATCGAGCGAGACATATCTCTTCCTTACTTATAGGGCGTCGACCGCGGCACGCTCGATGGCGAGGCCGTGGCGGTAGGTGTCGAGGTAGGAGGCGTAGCCGGCGACGTCGGCGGCATCCGGTTGGGTGAAGGCGGCGTCGACGAGGCGCTCGTCGAGGTACTGCGCGAGGCTCTGGTCGCTGCCGAGGTAGGCGGCGAGCACAGCGATGCCCCACGCTCCGCCCTCGGACGCGCCCGCGGCGACGCCGACGGGGGCGTTGATCGCCGCGGCGAGAAAGCGCTGGGCGACCCCGGCCGTGCGAAACATGCCGCCGTGCGCGTACATGCGGTCGAGCGCGACGCCCTCGGTGGCGAGCACCTGCATGCCGAGGCTGAGCGTGCCGAAGACGCCGTAGAGCTGTGCTCTCATGAGGTTTGCGAGACTCAGGTCGCTGCCGGGTGTGCGCACGAACAGCGGACGCCCCTCGACCAGCCCGGTGATCGGCTCGCCCGCGAGGTAGTTGTAGGCGAGCAGCCCGCCCGCGTCGGGGGCACCCGCGAGCGCCTCGGTGAAGAGCGCCTCGTAGGCGGCATCCGCGCTCAGCGTGAAGCCGGCCACCTCGGAGAACCGCTGAAACATGCCCGCCCAGCCGGCGAGCTCGCTCGCCCCGTTGTTGCAGTGCACCATCGCCACCGGGTCGCCCGTCGGCGTGGTCACCACGTCGAGCTCGTGGTGCGCGTGCTGCAGCGGCTTCTCGAGCACGACCATCGCGAAGATGCTCGTGCCCGCGCTGACGTTGCCGGTGCGCGGTGCGACCGCGTTGGTGGCGACCATGCCGGTGCCGGCGTCGCCCTCGGGCGGGCATAGGGGGGCGCCCGGTTGCAGCGTGCCGGTGGGGTCGAGCAGCAGCGCGCCTTCATCGGTGAGCTCGCCAGCCGGCGCCCCGGCCACCAGCACGTCGGGCAGGTAGCTAGCCAGCGGTCGCGGAAGCGCGTGGAGTGCGTCGTAGCTCGCGAGCAGCGTGGGGTCGTAGCCCGTGGTCGCGATCGGGAACATGCCCGACGCGTCTCCGATTCCCAGCGCCCGCCTCCCCGTGAGGCGCTCATGCACGTGGCCGGCGAGGGTGGTGATGTGAGCGATGTGAGCGACATGCGGCTCGGCATTGATCACGGCCTGGTGCAGGTGCGCGATCGACCAGCGCAGCGGAATATTGACCCCGAACAGATCGGACAGCTGCGCAGCCGCCTCCCCCGTCGACGTGTTGCGCCACGTGCGAAACGGCACCAACAGCGAGCCCCTTTCGTCGAAAGCTAGGTATCCGTGCATCATCGCCGAGACCCCGAGGGCCCGCACCTCCCGCAGGTGCACGCCGAAGCGGGACTGCACGTCGGCGGCGAGACTGGCGTAGGCGGCGCGCAGGCCTTCCCATACAGAGTCGAGCGAGTAGGTCCAGACACCGTCAACGAACTCGTTCTCCCACTCGTGCGATCCGCTGGCCAGCACGACGGTGACGTCCTCGCCGACGAGGCAAGCCTTGATGCGGGTCGAGCCGAGCTCGATACCGACAACCGCGCGACCGCTCGCGATCCACTCGGCGGCGGTGAGCGCGCTGGGGCTTGTCGACATGTCCAACTCCATTGTCTGAATGTGACCGTTCACATTGCTGGATCGACTTTATGCGAAACGGTCACATTCGGCAAGGGCGCCACCGCACAACGGTTTCGGAGGACGACACGCGGCGCGAGGCGGCGCCACCACCACGACACTCCGCAGAGCCCCTCCGGTTCAGGGGCGCTAGAGCGCTGCGGTGGAGTCGCGCATGACGAGCGCCGCGGGCACGGTGCCCACGGCCTCCTGCGCATCGCCGCCGAGCTCGGCGAGCAGCCGGGCGATCGCGCGGCGGCCGACCTCGGCAAAGTCCTGCCGCACGGTGGTGAGCGGCGGGGCGAAGTGCGCCGCCTCGGGAATGTCGTCGAACCCGACCACGCTGAGGTCGCGTGGCACCTCGACCCCCAACGACCGCGCCGCATGCAGCAGCCCGAGCGCCATCTGGTCGTTGGCCGCGAAGACGGCCGTGAAGTCCCTCGCCGGCAGTGCACGAGAGCCGAGATCGAAGCCGAACTGCGCGGTCCAGTCGCCGACGACCGGGGCCAGGGCGGCATCCCCGAGTTCGAGGCGATAGCCCTCGAGGCGCGCCTGGGCCTCGGCCCAGTCCTGCGGTCCGGCCAGGTGCAGAATGCGCTCGTGCCCGAGGTCGCGCAGGTGGCGCACCGCGAGACGCGCGCCCTCGACCTGGTCGATCGAGAGGCTGTGCAGCCCGTCGCCCGTCGACTCGAGGGTGACGAAGGGCACCTCGATCTGCAGCGAGTCGATGGCGTGCAGCAGCTGCACCTGCGGGGCGACGACGACGAGTGCGTCTACGCCCTGGCTGAGCAGGTACTGCAGTCCATCGCGAATGGAGTCGTCGGTGACCGTCGTGATGCTCAGCCGATAGCCCGAAGCCCGCGCGGCAACCTCGATCGCTGTGATGGCGGTCGTCGGGCCATAGAACGAGACCTGCGACGACAGCACTCCGATCGTGCGGCTGCGGGATGTCGCCAGAGCCCGCGCCGCCTGGTTCGGCCGGTAGCCCAGGGCCTCAATCGCGGCGAGCACGGCATCGCGGGTGGCGGGCCGAATCGCGGGGCTGTCGTTGAGCACCCGAGACACTGTTTGGTACGAAACGCCCGCTGCGGCGGCGACATCGCGGATGTTCGGAGCACGCACCCGATCCGCCTCTGCCACGGTCTGCAGTGTATCGTTTGCCTGTGAATAGCCGCAGCCCAACGCCGGGCTCGCAGACGTCTCTGCGAGAGGCTAATCGCGCGCGCATCGTCGACTCGCTCAAGCACCACGGCCATCTCACGCAGGTCGAGCTGGCCGGCGCCACGGGCCTCAGCCCCGCCACGGTGTCGAACATCGTCAAGGAGCTCTCGGCCTCTGGCGTGCTGCACACCGAGACCGCCAGCCGCAGCGGACGCCGCGCCATCGAGGTCACCCTCGCCCGCCAGCTCGGACTCGTCGCCGGCCTGCACTTCTCGTCGCGCCACCTGCGCATCGCCATCAGCGACATCGGCCGCACCGTCGTCGCCGAGAACCACGTGCCCCTCGCCCTCGAGCACCGCCACGACGCGGAGCTCAACCGCGCGGCCCTGCTGCTCACCGACATGGTCGAGTCTGTGAACGCGTCGATGGCCGACATCCTCGCCGTGGGCGTCGCGCTGCCCGCGCCGATCGACGCGCGCACGGGCATGGTCTCGACCCCGGGGCTGCTGCGCGGCTGGGAGGGCGTCTCGGTCGCCGAGGTGCTGAGCAACCGCATCCAGCGTCCGGTGTTCGTCGACAACGAGGCCAACCTGGGCGGGCTCGCCGAGTTCCGCAGCGGTGCCGCGAAGGATGTTCGGGGCGCCGCCTACATCCGTGTCGGCCACAGCATCTCGGCCGGCATGATCGTCGACGGAGCCATCTTTCGCGGCGTCACCGGCAAGGCCGGCCAGATCGGCCACGTCACCATCGATGAGAACGGCGCCATCTGCCGCTGCGGCTCACGCGGCTGCCTCGACACCCTCGCGGGCGGACCCGCCCTGCTCGAGCTGTTTCGCGACGACCCCGGAATGCAGCGCCTGCGCGACCTGCTCGTTCGCGCGGACTCTGGGGATGCATCCGCCCGCCGTGTCATTGCGGATGCCGGACGACACATCGGCATCGCCGCCGCGTCGCTGTGCAACCTCTTCGACCCCGAGCGCCTCGTCATCGGCGGTGAGCTCGCCCAGGCGGGCGAGATTTTGCTCGCCCCGCTGCGGCACGCGCTCGAGCGCAGTGCACTGCAGGGCCTCGGCGGTTTTCCCGAGGTGGTGCAGGGCGAGCTCGGCGACCGCGCAGAGCTGCTCGGCTGCCTCGCCTTTGCCATCGACCACGTGGGAGTCGACGCTGACTTTCGCGCCATCAGTTCCCCCAGTTTTGCGACGGGCTAACCCATGAAGACCGCCATCTCCCTTCTCTCCCTGCTCGCGCTGGCCGGCTCGATGCTTGTGGGCTGCGCGCCCTCCGACGCGTCGGCGCTGAAGATCGCGCTGCTGCTGCCCGACTCGAAGACGGCGCGGTACGAGTCGTTCGACCGCCCGATGTTCGAGAACCGGGTCAACGAGCTCGGCGACTTCGAGATCATGTACTCCAACGCCGACCAGGATGCCTCGAAGCAGCAGACGCAGGCCGAGTCGGCTCTCGCGCAGGGTGTGAGCGTTCTCGTGCTCGACCCCGTCGACGGCGCCGCCGCGGTTAGCATCGTCGCCGCCGCCAACGCCCAAGGCGTGCCGGTCGTCAGCTACGACCGCCTCGTGCTCGGGGGCACCATCGCCTACTACGTGTCGTTCGACAACGTGCAGGTGGGTGCACTGCAGGGCACAGCGCTCACCGAGAAGCTCGACGCCGATGGGGCGACCGGCGGCATCCTCATGGTCAACGGCTCGCCCACCGACAACAACGCGGGCGACTTCAAAGAGGGCGCGCTGAGCACCCTCGAGCCGAGCGGCTACGAGATTCTCGCGCAGTACGACACCCCCGACTGGAGCCCCGACAAAGCGCAGGAGTGGGTGGCCGGCCAGCTCACGCAGTACAGCGGGCAGTTCAGCGCCATCTATGCCGCGAACGACGGCACCGCGAGCGGCGCGGTCGCGGCACTCAAAGCGGCGAACGTGACGCCGTGGCCGCTGGTGACGGGGCAGGATGCCGAGCTCAGCGCGATCCAGCGCATTGTCGCCGGCGAGCAGTACATGACCGTCTACAAGGCGATTCGCTTTCAGGCCGAGAAGGCCGCCGAGGTCGCTGTGGCCCTCGCCCGTGGCGAGAAGGTCGAGGGCGACGTGCAGTTCGAGGGCACGCCCGCGACCCTCTTCGAGCCAGTCAGCGTGACCATCGACAACATCATGCAGACGGTCGTCGCCGACGGCTTCTGGGCTGTCGAGCAGATCTGCACCCCCGACTACGCGGCCGCGTGCACGGCCGCCGGAATCGAGTAGCAATGCCAGACAAGGCAGAGCGCATCCTCGCGCTACGCGGCATCGGCAAGCGCTTCGGCGCCGTGCAGGCGCTGAGCAACGTCGACCTCGAGGTCTACGCAGGTGAGGTCGTCGCGATCGTCGGCGACAACGGCGCCGGCAAGTCGACGCTCGTCAAGATTCTCAGCGGGGTGCACCCGCAAGACGCCGGCACGATCGACTTCTTCGACCAGACGACCAGCATCGACAGCCCGACCGACGCGCGTGACCTCGGCATCGCCACCGTCTTTCAGGACCTCGCACTGTGCGACAACCTCGACGTCGTCTCTAACCTCTTTCTCGGCCGAGAGCTGCACCGCTCGGGCGGGCTCGACGAGATCGAGATGGAGCAGCGTGCCTGGACCCTGCTGCGCGAGCTCAGCGCGAAGCTGCCGTCGGTGCGAATCCCGGTCGCTTCCCTCTCCGGCGGACAGCGCCAGACCGTCGCCATCGCCCGCTCGCTCATCGGCGACCCCAGCATCGTTATTCTCGACGAGCCAACCGCCGCCCTCGGCGTCGCACAGACCGCCGAGGTGCTCAACCTCATCGAGCGCCTGCGCGAGCGCGGCCTCGGCGTCATCCTTATCAGCCACAACATCGCCGACGTGCAGGCGGTGGCCGACCGCATCGTCGTGCTGCGCCTCGGCAAGAACAACGGAGACTTCAGAGTGGCAGACGTCACCAGCGAGAAGATCATCGCCGCCATCACCGGCGCCGCCGACTTCACGACACCGCAGCGCCCGCCCGTCGTGACAGCTCTTGCGGCGGTCGCGCGATGACCGATCTGCAAGACGAGCGCCTCATCCACTACTCCGGTATCGGAGGCGCGGTTCGCGGCTTCGTCAGCCGGGTTCGCGGTGGTGACCTGGGGTCCCTGCCTGTCATCGCAGCCCTCGCCGTGATCTGGATCGTCTTTCAGATCATCAACCCCAATTTTCTCTCGAGCGCCAACCTCGTCAACCTGCTGATGCAGTGCGCCGCGGTCGGCACCATCTCGATCGGCATCGTGCTCGTGCTGCTTCTGGGCGAGATCGATCTCTCGGTCGGCTCGGTCTCTGGCCTCGCCGCGGCGATCCTCGCCACGGGCAGCCTCGCGATTCCGCTGCCCGCCGATGCCGCGTGGTGGCTGCAGCTGCTCGTGCAGGGTGGCGTCATTCTCATCGCGATCGCCGGCGGCGCAGTCGTCGGCCTCGCCTACGGCCTGCTCTACACCCGCTTCGGCGTGCCGAGCTTCGTCATCACCCTCGCCGGCCTGCTCGCCATTCTCGGCCTGCAGCTCTTTCTGCTCGGCGGCGACGGATCCATCGTGCTCAGCGACAAGCTGGGCATCGTCTACTTCGCCCAGCAGCTCTTTCTGCCCGAGTGGGCCGCCTATGTGGTCGTCGTGCTCGCGATCGGCTTCATGACCCTCGCCCAGGTCATCCAGGGAACCAGACGGCGGGATGCCGGGCTGAGCTTCACCTCCGGCGGCACGATCGCGGTGCGCAACGGTGCACTGCTGGTCGCCCTGATTCTCGTCAGCTGGATCCTCTATCGCAACTTCGGACCGAGCCAGGTGCAGGGGCGCGGCGTCGGAGTCATGTTCCTGTTCTTCGTCGCCCTCGTCGTGCTCATGAATGTCGTGCTCACCCGCACCTCATGGGGCCGCGCCGTCTACGCGGTCGGCGGCAACGTCGAGGCCGCCCGTCGCGCCGGCATTCGCGTGCGCAACATCTACATCTCGGTGTTCATCCTGTGCAGCACCTTCGCTGCCGTCGGCGGCCTGCTCGCCGCTGCCCGCGGGCTCAGCGCTAACCAGTCCTCTGGTGGCGGCGACACCAACCTCAACGCGATTGCGGCCGCGGTTATCGGAGGCACGTCGCTCTTCGGCGGGCGCGGGTCGGCGTTCTCGGCGCTGCTGGGCATCGTGGTGATCATGTCGATCAGCTCGGGGCTCACGTTGATGAGCCTCAACTCGTCGGTGCGGTTCATGATCACGGGAGCTGTATTGCTGCTCGCGGTGATCATTGACTCGATGTCGCGGCGGTCGCGGGCGGCTGCCGGGCGCGCCTAGGCACATCTCTGCCCCAATCGGGTGCTCACGCCGCTGGCGAAGGCCGTTTTGGGGCAGAAACTTCTCTAGCTGAAGACGGGCGACAGAAACCGCCGCTCCCACCGCTGGATGCACTGCGTGTCGGCCGCAAACTTCGACGCTGCGAGGCAGTCCGGGTCGGTGAAGACCCATGTGCGGTACTCCTCGTAGGCCGCGAAGCTCTCGAAGCTGAAGAGCGCAAAGCCCTCGTCGCTGTCGCCCTCGCTCGGCAGGAAGTAGCCGTGGTGCGTTCCGCCAGCGCGGTTGACGAGCTCGATCCAGAGCTTGCCGTAGTGCTCGAAGTCGCTGACTTTGGCGGGGTCGATCTCATAACGCAGGTGAATCGTGATCATGGTTCGAACCTACCGAAGCTGCCGCACTTATTCGGCCCACACCATAGGCTCTCAACACGACGAACTCTCAGCCCCAGCCATCACCGCGCGTGTTCCTGCCCGGCGTCGCCATGCTCCTCTTCGTCGTCGGGCCCGTGCTGATCGGGGTCGGCGGATACCTCGGCTGGAATCACGCTGCCCTCACCGCCGACTGGGCGGTCTCGCTTGCGCTGCTCGGGTCGGTGCTCTTCTGGGTCGGCATCGCCGCGCTGATGTCCGCGCTCATCCTCGAGGGTGTGCGCTCTGTGGCGCAGCAGCAGCTGCAGCTCCTGCGCAAAGAGCGCGAATAGAAGAACGCGCCCGCACCGAATGGCGCGAGCGCGTTCCGTTCATACAGCCGCCGGTCATGCTGCGCAGCTATTCGGAGATATGCGCAATGTCGACTGAGATCACACGACCATCGCTTGTTCCCACACGAGCTGTTCCAGAGCGAGAGATCGAGAGGGACAGCGGGACGATGCACGCAGGTCCTATCGCGAGCATTGTCGAACCGACGATGGACCCCGTGGTCGCATCGACAACAATGAGCTCGGACGCGTTCGTCACGGCGACAATTCGGCCGTCCATCGTGTCCATAGCAGTGATCTGATGGTTCAGCGAGAGGTGCCACTCGAGAGCACCGCTCTCGTAGCCCCGGCGAACGATGAAAACGTCACCGGCCCCCGCGCCATCAAAGTGATGGATGGAGCCCGACTGGATGATGCTCCGACCGACAGAGTCGTCAAGGAATACACCTGGACCACCGAAGAGGTGCCTTCCGGAATCCCAGTCAAGAGGAAAGAGCAGACGCGTCGTCCATTCGCCATCTGTCGTCTCGCGCACTTCGGTTACCCACTTGTCGCGCCACGGTTGCTCCTCGGCGCCGACCAGAATGAGAAACTGTTCGGCGTAGCGTATGTCGAAGTAGTGATTGAACAGGTCGTATGCGCCGAGAACCACCGCGCCGATGGGTGAGCCCACGCTCGAATAGATTGTCGCCAGAGACGATCCCTGGCGACTACGGGTGCTGCGCCTCAAGAACCGGCCGTCCAGTCGAGCGACGAGTACCGCCGCTTCGCTCTGGACAACGGACTGATGGTCGC
>JBIIAR010000193.1:0-4956 GCA_044239765.1 Microbacteriaceae bacterium | reverse complement strand
GATGGTCACCCACGCGAGCAACGACATGTGGCTGGCGCACGGGGTGGCCGCGCTGGTGACCATCCTCGCCCTCGTCTTCGGGGAGCGCGCCTTCTACGGCCTGCGCGACACCGCACGGATGCTGCTGGCAGCCCTGCTCACTCCCCCGGCTCTGCCGGTGGTCGCCATCGATCGCGCTCCCCTGCCCGCCCCGGTGACCTTCTTCGTCTCGCGCATCGTGCGCGAGTTCCACGCGGCCCTCGGAACCCGAGGCCCGCCAGCGCCCCTGCGCGGCGCCTGAGCGATCGGGTGCTGCATCACGCACCCCCAGATCACTCAGAACAAGAAAGAACCATCATGAAGCGCACCATTGCCCTGTCTTCCGCTGCCCTCGGCGCCGGAGTCCTGCTCGCCCTCGCCGCCCCGCTGTCGGCGAGCGCCCACGTTGGCGTCACCGCGTCGACGACCGCCGCCGGCGCCTACTCTGTGCTGACCTTCTCTGTTGGCCACGGCTGCGAGGGGTCGCCCACGCAGACGATCGCCATCACCATCCCCGATGGCATCGATGCGGTGACCCCGACGGTCAACCCCAACTGGACGATCAGCCGCGTCACCGAGCCGCTCGACGAGCCCATCGCCGAAGAGGACGGCGACTCGATCACCGAGCGCACCAGCCAGATCGTCTACACCGCCACCACTCCCCTCGCCGCCGACCAGCGCGACACCTTCGAGCTCTCGCTCGCCCTCGTCGGCGAGGAGGGCGACGTGCTCGAGTTCCCGACCCTGCAGACCTGCGAGGTCGGCGAGACGAACTGGGTTGGCGAGGAGGTTCCCGCGGTGACCCTGACGGCAGCCACGGGTGAGGACCACCACGGCGCCGCCGAGACCGAGCCCGTCGAGACCGCCCCGGCATCCGGGGGCGACGACGTGCTCGCCCGCGTGCTCGGCATCCTCGGTCTCGTCGTCGGTGCCGTCGGCATCGTCATCGGCGTGACCGGCCGTCGCCGCAGCGCATGAAGCGCGTCGGGGCAGCGGTAGCCCTCGGGCTGCTCACCGTGCTGCTCACCGCGACTCCGGCGTCGGCGCACAACTACCTTGTGTCGTCGACGCCGCAGGCCGGCGAGACCCTGACCGCGCTGCCCGAGCACTTCTCGGTGACGACGAACGAGCCGCTGCTCGACCTCGGCGGCGACGGATCGGGCTTCGGCATCGAGATCATCGACGAGAACGGCCTGTACTACGGCGACGGCTGCGTCACGGTGGAGGGCGCGTCGATCTCGACAGTTCCCGCCATCGGCGAGGCCGGAACCTACCGCTTCGTCTACCAGGTGGTCTCGGCTGACGGGCACACCGTCAGTGATGAGTTCACGTTCGACTGGGCCCCGGGGGCCGAGTTCGCGGCATCCGCGGGCTCGGCGACACCGGGCGATTGCAACGGGCTGTACTCGCGGGGCGAGGTGACAGACGAGACAGCGGATGCGGCATCCGTCGATCTCAGCACCGTGCTGTGGATCGGCGGCGCGCTGCTGGCGGTCGGCATCGCCGTCATCGTGACGTTCATCGTGCTGCGACCCCGCACCGGGGCTTAACGCAGAAGGCCCGCCGGCGTGAACCGGCGGGCCTTCTGAACGGCAGCTACTTGACGAGCGCGGGAACGCTCTTGCGGCTCACGAGCACCTGGTCGATGAGACCGTACTCGAGGGCCTCGTCGGCGCCGAGGATCTTGTCGCGGTCGATGTCTTTGTGCACCTGCTCTGCCGTGCGGTTGGAGTGGTGAGACAGGGTCTCCTCCAGCCACTCGCGCATGCGCAGGATCTCGCGGGCCTGAATCTCGATGTCAGACGCCTGTCCGCGGCCGGAGTCACCGGTCGAGGGCTGGTGAATGAGGATGCGGGCGTTCGGCAGCGCGAGGCGCTTGCCCGGCGTTCCCGCGGCGGCGAGCACGGCAGCGGCCGAGGCAGCCTGGCCGAGAACCGTCGTCTGGATCTGCGGGCGGATGTACTGCATCGTGTCGTAGATCGCCGTCATCGCGGTGAAGGATCCACCTGGTGAGTTGATGTACATCTGGATGTCGCGGTCGGGGTCCTGGCTCTCGAGCACGAGAAGCTGGGCCATGACGTCATCGGCCGAGGCGTCGTCGATCTGCACTCCGAGAAAGACGATGCGGTCTTCGAAGAGCTTCGCGTACGGGTCCTGGCGCTTGAAGCCGTAGGCCGTGCGCTCCTCGAAGGTGGGGAGGATGTACCGCGACTCGGCGGTCGGGCGGGCTACGCCCTGAAAGTCGAACTCGTTCATGGTTTCCTCTACTTCTTGGTCTCGGGAACGTCGGTTCCGCCGCCGCCAACCACGTCGGAGGCGTACTCCCGCAGGTGGTCGACGAAGCCGTACTCGAGGGCCTGCTGCGCGGTGAACCAGTTGTCGCGGTCGTTGTCGATGAGGATCTGCTCGACCGACTTGCCCACCTGCTCTGCGGTCAGCTCGGCCATGCGCTTCTTCATGTCGAGGATGACGCCGGCCTGGGTCTGGATGTCAGCGGAGGTTCCGCCGAAGCCACCCGACGGCTGGTGCAGCAGCACGCGCGCGTTCGGTGTGATGTAGCGCTTGCCCTTGGTACCGCTCGAGAGCAGGAACTGCCCCATCGAGGCGGCAAGGCCGATGCCGACGGTGACGATGTCGTTCGGAACGAACTTCATCGTGTCGTAGATCGCCATGCCCGCGGTGATCGAGCCACCGGGAGAGTTGATGTAGAGGAAGATGTCCTTCTTCGGGTCCTCAGCGGCGAGCAGGAGGATCTTTGCGCAGATCTCATTGGCGTTGTCGTCGCGCACCTCTGAACCGAGCCAGATGATGCGGTCGGCGAGGAGTTGGTCGAAGATGCTGCTGACCAGAGCCGGTTGGGCCATGTGTTGCGCTCCATTGTTTGTAATCGGTTATGCAGTTATCGCTTGTGACTGAAACTACTAGAGGCAGGCACGCGAAACCGGCGTGTTCGCCGTGGGCAGAGCGCTGGGCGATCGACCGCCCACCCCCGAACCGGGCCTATGTCTGCAGCGCGCAATCCCATAGCATCCGAACATGACTGCCGCGCCCCGCATGCGACCCCTTCTCGCGATTGCCGCCATTGCAGCGCTGGCGCTGGCTGGCGTGGTCGCTGGTCCCATCGGCGTGAAGCCCATGGGTGTCGACGCTCCGATTGCGGTCTCGCAGCCGCCCGTCGCAGCGCCCGCTGCCTCGATGGGCACCTACTCGCAGTCGGACTACACCGAGCAGGCCGCGCAGCTTCCCCCCGAGATGCTGGAGGGCCTGCAGCGTGACCTGCAGAAATCCGGGGAGCAGTACCTTGCCGAGGCCGAGGCGGCCGCCCACGCGGTCACCGTCGTCGAGGCGCTCTCTGGGGCCGGCGTCACGGTGCTGGGTTCCCGCATGGACGGAACCACCCTCGTGGTCAATGTCGCCAGCGAGTCGGATGCCGTGGTGGTCGAAGCCACCGGCGCGGTCGCCGAGATAGCTCCCGCCCCGGTCTTCTCACTCGATGACTCGGTGAGCATGAGCCCGATGATCGACGTCTACAGCGGTCAGGGCTATTTCTGGTCCACCCCGAGCGGAAGCTACCGCTGCTCGGCCGGGTTCGCCGGGCGCAACCCGAGCACCGGCGCTCCCCAGCTGCTGACGGCCGGTCACTGTGTGACGGCAATGGGCGGAATCGTGGGTCAGGTGAACGCGCTGACGCAGACCAGTCCCGGCGGATCCGGATACTCCGCGGGTCCGATCGGTCGCGCTGTCGCCGGCTCCGGCAGCTTTGGCAACGGCTATGACAGCGGTCTCATCGCCGCAACCAGCACCGGGGTCGCACTGATTCCCCAGGCTCTGACCTGGGGCGGAGGCGCGGGCTCACCGCTCTCCACCACCCCCGTGAGCGTCACCGGGCAGACGGCGGCCATCGTCGGCGCGAGCGTGTGCAAGTCGGGAAGCACCACCGGCTGGAGCTGCGGCGAGGTGCTCGCAATCGACTACCCGATCGTCGTCGAGGGCGCATACGTCAACTCGATCATCACCGACGCCTGCCTGCAGCAGGGCGACAGTGGCGGCGGCGCGCTCATCGGCACCCGCGCGGCGGGCGTGGCCTCAGCAGGCGTCGACGACGTGCCCTGCGGTGACAGCGAGTACTTCTCCACGTTCTTCCCCATGATCTCCAGTGGCGGGTACGAGAGCGTCGCTACGCGCTACGGCTCCACCTGGCAGCTCGCGACCACCGCCCCTCGCCCGAGCGTCACCTCCGTGGCCGGCGGCTATGACAACAGCTACAGCCGCCTGGCGGGAACCCTGGCCGGCGGGGATGCCTCCGCCATCATCGACGTGACCGTCGACGGCGTGCTGCAGCCCTACGGTGCCATGAACAGGGGAAACGGAACCTGGGACGCGGCAATCTACGACCTGGCGCCGGGCGCCCATAGCTACTCGATCACCGTTCGCTGGGGCGAGGGGTACGCCTCGCCGGCCGCGACGGGCTCCTTCACCGTGCTCGCGTCAGCACCGCCGGGAACGAGCGCCGAGGCGATCGCCGGAATCGCCTACGCCATTGACGAGAACTCCGGGGGCGTCGGGTACGCCACCGGACCGATTTTCTACAGCACTGCGGGAGCGGGCGGCTGGCTCCAGGCATTCCAGTACGGAGCAGCGATCTGGCACTCCGGCCCGCAGGGCCACACGCTGGCCGGCCCGTACCGAACGCTGTTCAGCAGCCTCGGCAGTCTCGCCGGACCACTGGGCTGGCCAACGAGCGCCGCAACCTGCGACTCGCAGACGCCCGCCGTCTGCGCCCAGTACTTCAACGGCGGCGTCATCACCTGGACCGCCGCGACCGGAGCGCGCTGGATGCCGACCGCCATCCACGCCGCCTACACCGGCGACGCCGCCACCGCCCTCGGACCCGTCACCGGCAACCCGACCCCCGTCGGCACCGGCTTCGCCCAGGCG
>JBIIAR010000192.1:0-4978 GCA_044239765.1 Microbacteriaceae bacterium | reverse complement strand
CATGATCAGCAGGATCCACGAGATGAGGGCGGGCACCGGGGTGGTGTACTCGCCCCACAGCGAGACGAACCATGCGAAGCCGTAGATCGCGCTGAGACCGGCGACGAGGGCGGCGCCGAGGCCGATGAAACTCGTTCCGAGGCTGGCGCGGTGCGGGTTCTCGGTCGACACGTAGGAGCGCGACTGGCTGGTCTTCCTGCCCTTGGGCGTGATGAGCACGCCGAGGGTGTTCTCGTTCGGCAGAAAGCTCATCGGGGCACCTCCAGCACAACGGTCGTGCCAGCGCCGGGGGAGGAGAACAGGCGGGCGTGCCCGCCGACCTCCTTGAGTCGGCCGACGACCGACTCCTTGAAGCCGAGCCGCGCGGAGTCCACATCGTCGAGGGTGAAGCCGACACCGGCATCGGTGATCATCGCGCGCACCATCTTCGCGTCATCCACGATGGTGACGTGCGCCTCGGTGACGCCCGAGTGCCGCCGCACATTCTCGAGGCACTCGGCGAGGGCGAGCAGAAAGGCGTCGAGCACGTCACTCGGCAGCAGCACCTGCCCCGTGCCGTGCCAGCTCACCTCGAGTCCCATGCGGCCGAAGCGCTGCTTGACCGACTCGAGGGTCGTGCCGAGCACGGTCTCCTCAACGGGCTCGAGCTTGTAGTTGCCGGAGCGCTCCGGAGCGGGGGATGCACCCAGCCGCAGCTGGCGCAGCAGCTTCGCGTCATCGGCCGCCTGCTGTCGCATCGCCTCCGGCGCGACCCCGACGCCGGAGTGGGCGAGGAGGGTGAGCGTGGCGAGAACGGTGTCGTGCAGCAGGCGGGCGCCCTGACGGCGCTGCGCCTCGATCTCGCTCGCATGCCGCTCAGCGCGGTGCGCCCGGCCGATGCTCGCAATGCGGCGTGCAGCCTGGGGAACGCCCGCGCCCACCCAGACGCCCACGAGGATCGACGTTGCCCAGCCGACCGCGAACAGCCCCGTCGTGTGCAGGGTAGGGCGCCACGGCTCCGTCGCGAGCACCGAGTACAGGCCGACGCCGATCACGGTCACGCAGAGCAGCAGGATGCGCCGCTGGCTCGTCACCAGCACGATGCCGACGGCGGCGATGGCGAAGCTGCTCATCTGGGTGATGGCGGCGGCAGCGGCGTCGGTGGGGGCATCCGCGTTGAGGGTGATGAGCGTGCCGAGAATCGATACACCGCTGGCGATGGTGAGAAGCACCCACGCGATATTGCGGCTGACCCCGACGCGGTACAGGGCGAAGCCGAGCACGAGGTAGAGCGGCAGGGCGATGAGGTAGCTCAGCAGCGTAACGGCACCGGGAATGCTCAGGCAGACGAGCGACACCGCCCCGAAACCAAGACCGAAGGCGCGAGCGGTGCGCTGAAGAAGGCGATCCCGCTCCTTGGTTATCTGTTCCATTGGCTCCGCTTTACTTCGTCGCGAGGTGCGCTGCCGCCCCCAGCTATCGCATAGTGCCAGCACTGCCACCAGAAGTGGGGGTGCCACTCCGTTCGGTCGGGGCACAATTGCCGGGGTACAGTCTGAACTGTAATAGAGGGGCGTGCTGCACCATTGGCGCTGCCACACATAAAGCCAGTGAGAGATGTGCTCGTATCTCGAACTGGAAGGTGTTCAGACCCGAATGAAGAACACCAGGTCAGCTGCTCGCTGCTGACCAGACCGGGGGGTTTGCGAAGGCCGTGGATGATTCCGCGGCCTTCGCCCCGTTCAGGCGCTGACGCGCAGTAGTCGGTGACGAAGCTGTAGATCTGCCCCTTCTGGTCGTCGCTGACCGCGAGGTAGTAGATGCCATGCACGCCGCTGGACGCGGCGATCTCGAGCGGCAGGTACGTGCCGCGCTTGTCTTCGGCGATCGCGTGCGAGTCGCAGCGGTTGGGAACCACGGTGATGCGCAGGTCGCTGCTGTCGCCGCCACGCTCGACCACGCGGTCGAGGGGGTACTTCTGGGTGAGCCCGCCGGTGGGAGCGACCAGCCCGATGAGCACGGTTGCGCCGACGGTCTCGATGGTGACGCTGCCATCGACATCCCGGGGGTCGATGCCGACCACCAGCACGGCGTAGCCACCGGCGCCGGGCGTGTATTCGACGCTCTTCACCGTGACCTCGGCCTGGTCGTTGAGGGCCGCGGCGATGCAGTCCTCGGCGGCGATGAAGCTCAGCGCGTCGGCGGGCTGCGCCGGGGTGCCGCTCACCGTGCGCTGCACGCCCTCGGCCGTCGTGAACTCCACCGTCACCGTCGGGGTCACGTCGTCGGCGATCGGGCAGGCCGCCGCGGGAAGCTGTACCCGCAGATCGAGGGTGAGGCCGCCGCGCAGCACCGTGCCGCGCTGCCAGACGGCCGCTTCACTCAGCTGCGCCGTCTCGAGCGTCGCGCGGGTGAGGGTCACGTCGTCGTCGCGGTCGCTGTGCACCTCGATCGCGACGATGCGGGCGCCGTGGTCGTCGCGGCTCTGCACGACGGCGAGGGTGAGGCCGCCGTCGTCACCGTAGAAGTCCGTCGGCGCGACAGCGCAGCCAGCAAGAGCGAGGATGCCCAGGGCAGCGAGAAGGCGGCGCATGCCCCCTATTCTGGCGCGATCCATCCCTCGCGGATGCCATGGCGACGCAGCAGCACCCTCGTGCCGACATCCACCCCGACCTGGCGGTACTTGCGGCGGGCGCGCTTGATGTACGACTTCACGGTCTCCTCGGTGGTCGCCATGGCGAGCGCGACCTCCTTGATGGAGCGCCCGCCCGCGTAGAGCACCAGGGCGCGCTGCTCCTGGCGGCCGAGCCCGGCGTCGGGGGTCGCGCGGAATCCCGCGAGCACGGTCGCGACGTGGGCGGGCAGGTGCCGCTCGCGCTCCGCGGCCGACTTGATGGCGGCGATCAGCTCTTCTGCCGACTCCGTCTTAGCGACGAAGGCCATGGCGCCGGCCTGGATGGCGGCGTTGATCGAGCCGCTGTCGGCGTGCCTGCTCATCACGACGGAGCTGGTGCCTGCCGCCTGGAGGGCGCGCAGCTTGGTGCCGATCGGAATGTTGTCCTCGAGGTGCAGGTCGAGCACGACGACATCGAAGGGAAAGTCTGGGTTGTCCATGAGCCCTGCCCACGACGACTCTGCGGCGACGACCGACATGCCGGAGGAACGCTGGGTGAGACGCGCTACCAGCCCGTCGAGAACGAGGCGGTGGTCATCGACAAGGGCAACGCGAATGGTCGACGAGCGACCGCGCGCGGGCGACACAACACCCATCGGTGCCCCCTCTGCCAGTTCGATCTGCACTACCGATACCGACAAGTCTGTATGAGGGTTCCCTAGGGCAACAGTCCCCGAACGTGGGAGCCCACGAGGGCGTCCTCGATGAGAAAGCCGTCGTGGCCGAAGTCCGACGAGATGACGATGGCCTCCGCTCCGCTCACGCTGTTCGCGATGCCTCGGGCGATGACCTGCTGGTCGGCCACCGGAAACAGGCGGTCGGTGTCGATGCCGAGGACGAGGCCCCGCGCGGTCACCCGCTGCAGGGCGGCGGCGACGCCGCCGCGGTCGCGCCCGATGTCGTGCGAGTTCATGGCCTCGACGAGGGTGATGTAGCTGTTCGCGTCGAAGCGGCGCACGAACTTGTTGCCGTGAAAGTCGAGGTAGCTGACGACGGCGAAGCGTCCGCCGCCTCCCAGCGGCGAGGCCCCGCTCTGCCAGCTGCGGGCGAAGCGGTCACTCAGCTCATCGGGGGAGCGGTAGTTGAGGAGTGCCATTCTGCGGGCCAGGGCGAGGCCGCGGTGGGGGCCGTCGCCATCCGCTGCCTCGTAGTAGTCGCCGCCGTTGAAGCCTGGATCCATGCGGATCGCCTCGAGCTGCACCGAGTTGCGGGCGAGCTCGTCGGCGCTGCTCAGCGCGGGCGACGCGAGCACGGCGAAGCTCTCGAGTCGGTCGGGGTAGCCGACGGCCCACTCGAGCGAGTGCATGCCGCCCATCGATCCACCCAGCACGGCCACCCAGCGGTCGATGCCGAGCCTGTCACTGAGTGCCACCTGCGCGGCGACCTGGTCGCGAATGGTGATGAAGGGAAACCGCGAGCCCCACTCGCTGCCGTCGGGGGAGTGCGAGGCCGGGCCGGTCGAGCCCTGGCTGCCGCCGAGCATGTTCGGCGCGACGACGAAGTAGCGGTCGGTGTCGATCGGCTTGCCGGGGCCGATCATGCTGCCCCACCAGCCCGCGGTGGGGTGTCCGGGCTTCGGCGGCCCGACGACGTGGCTGTCTCCGGTGAGGGCGTGCAGCACGAGCACGGCGTTGTCGGCCGCGGGCGAGAGCTCACCCCAGGTCTCGTAGGCAATGCGAACGGATGGCAGCTCACCGCCCCGCTCGAGAGACAGGGCACCCACAGAGGCGAACTGGCGATCGCCCGGGGGATCCCCCTCCCGCCACGCTCCCGTGGCCGGCGGCTTGCCCGACACCGAGCGTGCGTTGGCCTCGGTGATGAATGCCGAGGGCACGGTGTCTTCGGGTGTCTGCCAGTCCATGTCGGTTCCAGTATCCCCTCAAAGAAGAACGGCCCATGCATTGTTACAACGCATGGGCCGTTCCGGAGGAGAGCTAGGCCTTCGCGGACTCCGTGGCGACCTTGCGGGCCGCGGCGAAGCCGGCCTCGAGGTCGGCCTTGAGGTCGATGACGTTCTCGATACCGACCGAGAGGCGCACGAGGCCCGGCGTCACGCCGGTCGTGAGCTGCTGCTCGGGGGTCAGCTGCGAGTGGGTCGTCGAGGCGGGGTGGATGATGAGGCTGCGCACGTCGCCGATGTTGGCGAGGTGGCTGCACAGCTCCACGTTCTCGACGAGGGCGCGGCCCGCGTCGACACCGCCCTTGAGCTCGAAGGAGACGACGGCGCCGACGCCCTTGGGGGCGTACTTGTTGGCGGCGGCGTACCACGGGCTGCTCGGCAGGCCAGAGTAGTTGACCGAGGCGACGTCGGGGTGGTTCTCGAGC
>JBIIAR010000305.1:0-3172 GCA_044239765.1 Microbacteriaceae bacterium | reverse complement strand
CTACGGTCTGCTCGCACTCGCGGCTACCGGTCGATCGGTGTTCCAGCTGCTCGATGACTTCGACAACGCCCCGCTCGCCTACACGCTGTCGGCGCTCGCGGGAATGATCTACATCGTCGCGACCATCGCCCTCATCGCCCCCGGTGAGTTCTGGTACCGCATCGCCGTCGTCACGATCAGCTTCGAGCTGATCGGCGTTCTCGTCGTCGGAACGCTCAGCGTCTTCGACCCGGTGCTCTTTCCGGCGAAGACGGTCTGGTCGTTCTACGGCCGCGGCTACGCCTTTGTGCCCCTCGTGCTGCCGATCCTCGGACTCATCTGGCTGCGCCTGCAGCGCCCAACGAAGGTCGCCGATGCTGCTCTTTGAGTCTCCCGCCGCGATGCCGGGTGAATACGGCCCCAGCGCGGTCACGATCGGCAAGTTCGACGGAATGCACGCCGGTCACCGCCGCATCATCAGCGAGCTGCGCGCGGTCGCTGCGGCCGAGGGCCTGCGATCGGTCGCCGTCACCTTCGACCGCAACCCCCTGAGCCTGCTTCGGCCAGAGTTCTGCCCGGCGCCCCTGCTCAGCAACGCGCAGAAGATCGAGCTGCTCGACGAGACCGGTCTCGACGCGACGCTCATGCTCGAGTTCAACGAGCAGCGTGCCACCCAGTCGGCCGAGGACTTCGTACGCGAGGTGCTCGTCGACACCCTGCACGCGAGAGTGCTGCTGGTCGGCGCGGACTTCCGTTTCGGGGCCAAGGGCGTCGGTGACGTCGCCCTGCTCGAGAAGCTCGGCGAAGAGCACGGCTTTCGGGTGCAGCGCATCGACGACGTGACCTCCGGGCAGCGCCGTGCCTCGTCGACGTGGATCCGCGAGCTGCTGGATGCCGGCGACGTCGCCGAGGCAACCCGCCTGCTCGAGCGCCCGCCCTCCATTCGCGCGATCGTCGTCGGCGGCCACCAGCGTGGGCGCACCATGGGCTACCCGACCGCCAACCTCTCACACGACGTCGAGGGCTTCGTGCCCGCCGACGGCGTCTACGCGACGCGCATCATCATCGACGGCCAGAGGTACGGCGCCGCCACATCGATCGGCAACAACCCGACCTTCGAGGGCGTCGCCGACAAGACGGTCGAGTCGCACGTTCTCGACGAGAAGCTCGATCTCTACGGCAAGACCGTCGAGCTCGAGTTCGTCGAGTACATCCGCCCGATGAACAAGTTTCCCGACACGGACGCGCTCGTCAAGCAGATGAACGCCGACGAGCTGCGCATCCGCTCGATCCTCTCTCGGTGAAAGCGGTCTGGGCGGGTCGCGTCGTCGCACTTCTCGGCATCGTCACCCTCGCGCTCAGTCTGCGGTCTGCTGTCTCTGCGGTCTCGCCGATCATCTCCGATATCAGCGTCGACATTCCGCTGAGCTCCGTGGGCGTCGGCTTTCTCGGTGCCCTTCCGCCGGTCTTCTTCGCCCTCGCGGGCATTGTCGCACCGACGATTGCCCGCCGGGTGGGGCTGGAGCTATCCATCGGCATCGCGGTGGTTCTCGTGGTGACTGGCCACCTGGTCCGTGCTCTTGCTGACTCGTACCTCGTACTGGCCATCGGCAGCGGCGTCGCGCTCGCGGCCATGGGTGTGGGCAACGTGCTCCTGCCTCCGGCGGTCAAGCGGTACTTCCCCGACCGAATCGGTGCGATCACCGCGACCTACGTGACCTTCATGTCGATCAGCACCGCGCTGCCGGCTTTCGCGGCGGCACCGCTCGCTGAGGCGCAGGGGTGGCGTGTGTCGCTCGGCGTCTGGTCGATCACCGCGGCGATCGCGCTCGTGCCCTGGGCGATGCTCTTCGTTCGGCACCGCCGGGCGAGGGCCGATCAGACTCCCGAGCTGGTGGAGGCGCCGCCGGCGCTCGTCGGCCGTATCTGGCACTCGCGCACCGCCTGGGCGATCGCGATCACCTTCGCGGTGACCTCGCTGAACGCCTACGCGATGTTCGCGTGGCTGCCAGAGATCCTCGTCGACATCGTGAAGGTGAGCCACATCGAGGCAGGGGTGCTGCTTGGCATCTACAGCTTCATCGCGGTGCCGGGATCGATCATCGCGCCGATTCTCGTGACACGTCTTCGGCACCCGGGATGGGTGATCCAGGCGGGTGTGCTCTTCTTCCTTGTCGGCTACAGCGGGCTGCTGCTGGTGCCTGGCACCGTGACCTGGCTCTGGGTGGCCCTCATCGGCATGGGCCCGGTGCTGTTTCCCGTCTGCCTCACCCTCGTCAACCTGCGCACCCGCACGCAGCAGGCCTCAGCGGCCCTCAGCGGGTTCGCCCAGGCGATCGGCTACACCCTCGGGGCGCTTGGCCCGCTGGTCGTCGGCGTGCTGCACGAGGTCACCGGCGGCTGGACGGTGCCGCTGCTGTTCTGCGTCTCCGTCGCGGTTGTCGGTATTCCTTTCGGCATCATCCTGAGCAAACCCCGATACATCGAACAGGACCTCGAAGAGCGATCGTAGGCTGATCGGGTGCCCGGGTCCCAGCTTCGCTTCGAGCACAGCTATGACCTCTCGCCCGAGATCGTGTGGGATGCGCTCGTCGATGCCGACCTGGTGAGCGGCTGGCTGGCGGAGGCGCACATCGACCCACGCCTGCACGGGCACTATGACCTCGACTGGCGGCACTTCGACCTCATGGGCACGACAACCGGCGAGATCACCGAGCTCGACGAACCCAGGCTGCTCGTCGTCGACACCGACAACGTCGGCATCACGACGATCGAGCTTCGGGCGATCGGCGCACACGAGACCCTGGTCACCGTGACGGTGGATGCCCTCGCCGACCTGCCGTTCACCCCCGTGATCGCAGCGACCTGGCGCCTGAGCCTCGAGCAGCTGGACGAGCTGCTGCACGGCCGCCCGGTCGACTGGCGCCAGTGGAGAACTGAGCGCTCCGCCCGCTGGCTCGAGCTGCTCGCGGCTGCCAGAACATAGACCGATCTGTATGTAACAGATTGGTAACGGTCGGGTGTACTGTTGGTGAACACCCGAGCAATGGACGGCTGGTCAATGACGACTGAGCAGTACAGGCAGCTCTCGAAGAGCTCCCACTACGAGAACCGCTGGCACCGCGCGCTCTTCGCGGGCATGACCACCATCGCCCTCGTGCTGATCTTCGTGCTCAACCCCGACGCGGCCCTC
>JBIIAR010000191.1:0-5029 GCA_044239765.1 Microbacteriaceae bacterium | reverse complement strand
CGACGGGTTCGTCGGCGCTGGCGTGGCACAGCCGGCAAGCAGAAGCGAGCCGATAAGCAGGGCAACTGGGATGTGAGAACGTCTCATGCAGAGACGATAGCGCGACTCGACTAGTCGAGGTCACCCAGGCTCTCGGCCACCAGCTCGGCGAGCTTGTCACCGTCATCCTGGTCGAACTCGCCGTCGCCGGCGGGCTGCACGGTGACCGCCACGACGACGTTGCCGCGCTGCAGCAGAATCACGCGGTAGCTCTCGGCGAAGTCAGGCTCGACCTGCTCCTCCTGGATCAGGCCCCGCACGCCGTCGGGAAGGTCGAGATCGTCGGCCTCGTCGGTCGAGGCGCCGGTGACAATCCAGATCTCCTCGCCGTCCTCGCTGTAGAGCGAGTAGCCGCCGGCATCGTCGCAGTCCGCCGCGGCCTCCTCGACCAGGTCGAAGTAGTCAGCGGCCGAATCGGCGTCGGCGAAGACACGACCATCGACGCTGACATAGCTGTAGTCCGACTCCGAGTCGTTGACGGCAATCTTCACGTGCTCGTCGTCACTGTGGTCAGCGCCGACCAGATACGACGCGGAGTAGCTGTCGAGGCAGTCCTGCTCGCTCCCCTCGGAGTCGCTCCAGTAGGTCTCTACCTCCTCGGCCCAATCCGGCCCGTCAATGGTCTCGTAGACCATGTCGAGGCGAAACGCGCCGGGTGCGTCATCCGGGTCGAAGAGGTCCTCGAGATCGCGGGCGCTGAGCTCGACCTCCTCGCTGGTCTCCTCTTCGTCATCGTCATCGCGTGACGAGCTGTTCGGAATCTGCGGCAGAAGCGAGCAGCCCGCGAGGAGAAAAACGCTGCCGACGACGAGCGCCGAGTGGATGCCGAAACGTCTCATGCAACAAGACAATATCTCGGCTCTGCTCCGGTTAGAAGTCCCCGAGCCCCTCGGCCATGAGCTCGGCCAGCACGTCGCCGTCACTCTCAACGAAGGTGGAGCCACTCTTGACCACGGCGAAGGTGCCGACGACAGCGTTGCCGCGCTGAACGATGTTGATGCGATAGCCGAGAATGTCGCTGGTCTCGCCGACCTCGAACTCGACCGTGAATGCCGTCACCGTTGAGGGCGTGTCGTAGCGAGCCGGCACGTAGTCGCTGGACTCGACGACGAGCACGCCGTCACCGCGGTCGAGCTCGAAAGGCGCGCCCCCACACTGCTCTGCAGCGTCGGCGAACTCGTCGAGTAGATCGGTGGCGTCCTCTGCGCTCGGCAGCACACGGCCAAAGGCGCCGAGAAAGCCGTCGGTGAGATAGTCGCCGGCGCCCTCGTAGCCGACGATATTGGTCGCCATCGCGCTGCTGCCCGCGTCGTCATCGGCACCGAGCAGTGAGGTTGCCGCGTAGAGCGCGAAGCAGTTCTCGGGGGCATCCGGGCTGTCGAGCCACTGCTGCTCAATGAGGGTCGCGGGCTCTGAGAGCTCATACTCGATCGCCGTGGGCGCGAGGTCTATGCCATCGATGACGGCAAAGTCGGCGAGGGACTGCAGTTCGGAGAGGCTGAGCTCTAGGTCGTCGGACTGCTCGTCGTCGTCGACCTGCTCGTCGTCGTCGACCTGCTCCTCGTCATCCTCATCGTCGTCGCTCGAGCGGCTCGACGAGCTGGACTGCGGGTCGAGCGGCTTGGCGATGATGAAGAATGCGCTGAGGCCGACAAGCACGATCACGACGAAGGCGCTGATCGAGACGATCAGGCGGTCAGACCGAGTCACGCTACTTCTTGGGCGACAGCTGGTCGATGATCGTGATTGCGACGTCGTGCATAGTCAGACGGCGGTCCATCGACGCCTTCTGAATCCAGCGGAACGCCTCGGGCTCGGTGAGGCCCATCTTGTCGTTGAGCAGACCCTTTGCGCGGTCGACGAGCTTGCGTGTCTCGAAGCGCTCGACGAGGTCGGCCACCTCGTTCTCGAGCGTGAGGATCTGCGTGTAGCGGCTCAGCGCGATCTCGATGGCCGGCAGCAGGTCGTTCGGGGTGAATGGCTTGACGACGTAGGCGAGTGCTCCGGCCTCGGAGGCCCGCTCGACGAGTTCCTTCTGGCTGAAGGCGGTGAGCAGCACGACCGGCGCGATGTGGTTCTTGCTCAGGCGCTCAGCGGCCGAGATGCCATCGAGCAGAGGCATCTTGACGTCCATAATGACAAGGTCGGGCTTCAGCTCGGTCGCGAGTGCGACTGCAGCCTCGCCGTCGCCGGCCTCGCCGACAACCTCGAAGCCGTTGTCACGCAGGATCTCGACGATGTCCATGCGGATGAGCGACTCATCCTCGGCCACGACGACCCTACGCGGGGCCGTCACTGGAGTCGTTTCCTGGTCTGTCACGCAAATGAGCCTACGGTATTCTCAGGATCGTTGTTGTGCGCCGGTGTGGCGGAATGGCAGACGCGACCGACTCAAAATCGGTTGCTCGAAAGGGCGTGTGGGTTCGAGCCCCACCACCGGCACAACTCGTACTAGACGCCCTGCACCAGTTCGCGGCCGGCGGGCAGAGCCATCATCACAAGCACCAGGTTGATGACGATCGACGCGGCGACGATGCCGATGGTCGCGTAGAGCACGCGTCGATCACGAATATTGGCCGCGGCGATCGCGACAACCGCGACCATGGCAATCGGCAGTCCGATGAACGGAACGAAGAGTCCGACGACGGTGGCGACGATGGCAAGAACCCCTGGCGCGAACGCGGCAGCAGTGGATTTGGAATCGGTCGTGGTCGTCACAGGGCTCTCAGTGGGGTCGCTGTTCGTGGGGATACCCCAGCTTGGCGGCAAGTGGGGCTCCAGCGCTGTCGGCACTTAGGTGGACAAGACTGTCTGTTGTCTCAGGTTCGCGGGCTAGCGTCGCGGCATGAGTGATGCAGACAACAACCCCGACGGAATTCTCTCCCCCGGCTCCACCGCGACCGGTTCTGGCACAAGCATGGGCGAGGAGGGCACGACAGAGGCAGATGTCACCGACGGCCGCGACCAGAAGCTGCCCAAGGCTGACGACGACCCGAGCGTCAGCTAGCCGATCGGCCCGGCGAGGGCCCGAAGGTAGCGGCGGGTGTAGAGCTCTTGAAAGACCCGCAGCACGGGATTGACGGCCACCCACCAGCGGTTGGCGGGGCGCGAGAACGCGCGCACCGTGATCCAGACGGAATCGTCGTCGCGGTGCTCGATGATCCAGGCCTCCTCGCCGTCTTCCGGATGGCCGGGCAGTGTGCCGTAGGCGAAGCCCCGGCGCCGCGGCTCGTCGACCACGTAGATCACCCGCACGGGAAACTTGATCCCGAAAAAGATGCCGAGCAGAGCGGTGTCACCCGGGGCAAGCAGGCGCGTGCCGTCGGCGCCGTAGACCACCTCGTCGCCCTCGCTCATCGACGCCGGGGCGATCGGCTCGCCGTTGGCATCAAAGCTGACGGGCGTGTAGCTGGCCTCTGTCACCTCGGGCGGCGCATCGGTGAGGGTGACGCGAAAGCCGCTGTTGCGCTGGATTCCCCAGGTGAGGGCGGTGAGCCAGGCGTACTCGTAGCGAGCCTCCCCGTGGCCGATGCGCGCGGTGCGCTCGAGCGGCCGGTACCCGGCGGGCGGATACCGCAGCAGCTCCGTCGACTGCGTCGCCCCGATCGCCGCGTAGGTCACAGCCTTCTGCCATAGCTCTGACTGCATATGACGAGTGTACGAGTGTGAGACTGAGGCAATGAGAATCGCAGTCACCGGAGCAAGCGGCAAGCTCGGCGCCGTCGTCACCACCCACCTTGCCGATACCGGCCACGACGTGCTCGCCCTCGACCGCGTCGGCACGAGGCGCGACGGCTTTCTCGTCGTCGACTTCACCGACTACGGGCAGGTCGTTGATGCCCTCGCCGACGTGGATGCCGTGGTGCACCTCGCCGCGATTCCCGCCCCCGGCATCGCGCCAGAGGTCGAGACCTTTCACAACAACATGCTCTCGACCTTCAACGTCTTTCAGGCCTGCCGCCGGCTCGGCATCACGACGGTCGTCTACGCCTCGAGCGAGACTCTGCTCGGCCTACCGCTCGACATCTCGCCGGCGTACATTCCGCTCGACGAGCAGTTCGACTCGCGACCCGAGTCGATGTACGCCGTGGTGAAGCACCTCGAGGAGGAGCTGGCGCAGAAGCTCGTTCGCTGGGACCCGATGCTCTCGATCACCGCGCTGCGCTTCTCGAACGTGATGACCCCCGACGACTACCCGGGGTTCGCGGGCTTCACCGCAGAGAGCCGCAAATGGAACCTCTGGGGCTACATCGACGCGCGGGATGCCGCCCAGGCCGTGCTGCTGTCGCTGACGCGCGCGAAGCCGGGCTTTGACCGCTTCATCATCGCCGCGGCCGACACCGTGCTCGACGAGCCGAACAGTGAGCTGCTGGCAGCGCACTTTGCCGAGGTCGAGGTGCGCGGCGAGGTCGGCGAGCACGAGACGCTGCTGTCGATCGCCAAGGCCCGGCGGGAGCTTGGCTACGAGCCGCAGCACAGCTGGCGGGCATAGACAGATCGGTCGCCCGCTCGCTAGATTCGCGAGATGACAGGCATTCGGCAGTCGTGGACCGCCTTGGTGCTCGCGATCGCCGCGCTGGCATCCGTCGCTCTCGCTTTCGGTGTCGCCGCAGTCGTTCTGGCTGAAGGCATTCCGCCCGAAGGCTGGGGCTACTCTCCCGCTGACATCTCGCTGCAGCTCTCTGTGCAGGGCGGTGCGGTGCCGACCGCGGCGCTGGTGATAGCAGGCGTGCTCTTTGCCGCGTCGGCGCTGCAGCGCACGACATTCCGCGCTGTTCGGGTACGCAGCATTGTCTCTCTCGGCGTGATCGCACTCGCGGTGCTGCTGGGGGTCTTTCCGACAGTCGTCTACCTCATGCTGCCCTAGACGGTCGGCTCCCACTCCCCCGCGACGATGAAGGCCTCGTCGTCGCCGGGCCACGGCGGCGCGTCAAAGCCGACCACCGTCAGCGGCTCGTCGCCGTCGTTGCGAAACTGAAAGGCCGTGCCG
>JBIIAR010000190.1:0-5062 GCA_044239765.1 Microbacteriaceae bacterium | reverse complement strand
AGCCACGCCCCCGCCGGGTTGGGCTCGACGATGTCGTCGGCAAGGCCGAGGCTCGTGGCGAGCTCGGCGACGGTGCCGCGACGGGTGGCGAAGCTCTCGGCTCCCGCGTCGAGCACGAGGCCGCCGACCGTGTGGTCTGCCACTGTGCCGCCGAGCCGGTCGCTGGCCTCGAGCAGCGTGACCTGCGCCCCGCCGAGCACGAGGGCCCGCGCGGCGACGAGTCCGGCGACTCCCCCGCCGACCACGTAGATCACAGCGAGTGCACCAGCTCGACGATGCGGGTCAGAACGTCGGGGTCGGTCTCGGGCGGAACGCCGTGGCCGAGGTTGAGCACGTGCGACGGCGCAGCGCGTCCGCGGTCGACCACGTCGCGCACGTGCGCCTCGAGCACCTTCCACGGAGCTCCGAGAATCGCGGGGTCGAGGTTGCCCTGCAGGGGCACGGCGTTGCCGAGGCGGGCCGAGGCCTCATCCAGCGGTAGGCGCCAGTCGACGCCCATGACGTCGGCCCCGGTCGCGTGCATCGACTGCAGCAGTGGGCCGCTGCCGACGCCGAAGTGCACCTTCGGCACGTCGAAGCCGCGCAGGTGGTTGATCGCGCGTCGCGAGTGCGGTGCGACGCGGCGCACGTACTGCTGCTCTGAGAGAGAGCCGACCCACGAGTCGAACAGCTGGGCGGCCGAGGCGCCGGACTCGATCTGGGCCTTCAGAAACTCGCCCGTCACATCGGCGCACCAGTTGAGCAGGGTGGCCCAGCTCTGCGGGTCGGCGTACATCATGGTGCGGGCACGGGCCTGGTCTTTCGACGGGCCGCCCTCGACAAGGTAGGAGGCAAGGGTGAAGGGCGCACCGGCGAAGCCGATGAGCGGGGTGCTGCCGAGCTGCGCGACCGTCTCGGCTACAGCCTCGCGAATCGGGTCGAGTGACGCGGGGTCAATGGGCCGCAGGGCGGCGACATCCGCCGCCGTACGAATCGGCTTCTCGATCACGGGGCCGCGCCCGGGCACGATCTCGACCTCGACACCTGCGAGTTTCACGGGAATCACGATGTCGCTGAAGAAGATCGCGGCGTCAACGTGGTGACGGCGAACCGGCTGCAGGGTGATCTCGCTGGCGAGCTCCGGGGTCAGGCAGGCGTCGAGCATGGCCGTTCCCACGCGGAGTTCGCGGTACTCCGGCAGCGATCGGCCAGCCTGTCGCATGAACCAGACGGGTGGGGTCGCGTCGCGGATGCCGCGGTAGGCGCGAATCAGCGGGGAGTCCCCGGTTCGACCGTCGAGCAGCGGGTGAGCGGGAGTGAGAGGCACGAACTAACATTAGATCGTGCTCCTGTGCCTCAGTTCGAACCACCAGAACGCGAGCCTTGAGGTACTCGAAAAGCTGTCTGTATCCGCCATGGACGCGACCCGAGAGCTGCTCGTCAGCAGCGACTTCGTCACCGGTGCCGTGGTTCTGGCCACCTGCAACCGCTTCGAGGCCTACCTCGACATCGACGAGCCGTTGACCGCGGCCGCCCAGGTCGCCCTCGCCTCGACCATCGATGCCCTCAGCGCGGCGAGCGACATTCCGGCGGACGAGCTGCGCAGGTCCATCGCGGTGCACGAGGGCGACGCCGTCGCCCAGCACCTCTTCTCTGTCACCTCTGGCCTGGAGTCCGTCGTCGTCGGCGAGGACGAGATCAGCGGCCAGGTGCGCCGCGCCCTCGACGCCGCGCGCTTCGGCGGCACCACCAGCCGTGACCTAGAGCGCCTCTTTCAGCGCGCCACCCACACCAGCCGGGGCGTCAAGAACGAGACCGGCCTCGGCGGCGCAGAGCGCTCCCTCGTGCGCCTCGCCCTCGAGCTCGCCTCAAGCCGCGTCGCCGACTGGGCCGACATCACCACCCTTGTCATCGGCACCGGCCGCTACGCCGCCACCACCGTTGCCGCGCTGCGCGCGCTCGGCGCCAGCGACATCCGCGTGTTCTCGCAGTCGGGGCGCGCCGCAGCCTTTGCCGCGAAGTACGGCATCGTCGCCCAGCACAGCCTTGATATCGAGGCGGCGGATGTGGTGGTCACCTGCACCGCCAACACCGTCATCGACGCGGCGGCCTTCGACCGCCCCGGCCGCCGACTGGTGATCGACCTCGGCCTGCCCCGCAACGTGGACCCGGCCGTCAGCCAGATCGCCAGCGTCGAGCTGCTCGACCTCGAGACGATTCGCCTGCACGCGCCCCTGCCCGAGCTCGACTCGCACGACCGGGCGCACGCGCTCGTGCGCGAGGCAGCCGCCGGGTTCGCCGCAGAGAGCATCGCCGAGCCCGCCATCGTGGCACTGCGCGCCCACGTGCTCGCCACCCTCGAGTCAGAGATCGAGCGTGCCCGTGCCCGTGGCGAGGGCGAGGAGACGATCCGTGCGCTACGCCACTTTGCCGGGGTCATGCTGCACCAGCCGTCGGTGCGCGCGCGGGAGCTCGCGAGCGAGGGCCGCGGCGCCGAGTTCGCTGCCGGTCTCGAGGCGGTCTACGGGGTGCGCGTGGATTCCAGCGTGCGTGCCGTGCGCGACGAGACCGCCTGAGGCCGACTGACCCCTCGCGTCACACCGGTCTGCTCGACGCCGCGCGCGACGAGGTGGCCGAGAAACACCGCGAGCTGGCCGCTGCCGACAAGCAGGACGAAGAATGTGATCTGCGCCCACGGAGCGAGCGACGCGACGTTGAGGCTCGTCCAAGTGACCCCGCCGTACAGCGCGCTGATGACGAGCACGGTGCCCGCGAAGAGCCAGTAGCCCCATCGCTTGTAGAGGGTCACCACGAAGGGCAGCTCCACCAGCACGCCGACCATCACCATAGTGACGACCGCCTGCGGGCCGTAGGGCGTCGTTGGCACATTGACGAGCCCGGCAAACAGCGCCGCGAGCACTCCCGCGGCCGGACGACGCAGCAGCACCATCGAGACCACGACCGGAAGCAGCCAGAAGCCGACAACGGGCGCGTAGAGCAGCGGCACTCCCTTGGCGATGGTGGCCGCGTAGTTGTTCACGGGAATCAGCAGCAGGCCACCGGCTACACCAATTGCGGCGATGGTCAGCAGGTAGCGGGTCGTGAAAGATCTCATACCCGCTAGCATAGGGTTGCCTTACCTAAGCCCGAGGACTCTTTTGTGACCGATTTGCCCATCCCGATGCCGCTGCGGGTCGAGTCGGTGCGCATCCGTCACGAGGGCGCCAGCACGTTTACCCCCGACGGCGTCACGTTCAGCGTGGCCGCGGGCGAGGTGCTGCTGATTCTCGGGCCGAGCGGCTCAGGAAAGTCGACCCTCGCGCTCGCGCTCAACGGGCTCATCCCGCATGCGATCCCGGCGCAGCTGAGCGGCACGGTGACCGTCGCCGGAGCAGCCACGACGACAACGACAGTGGCAGAGCTGAGCACGACGGTGAGCATGGTCTTCCAGGACCCCGATTCACAGATCGTCACCGGCACCCTGCTTGACGAGGTGGCGTTCGGCCCAGAGAACCTGCTCGTGCCGAAGGCCGAGGTGCTGCAGCGGGCCGAGCGCGCCCTGCGCCGCGTCGGACTGTGGGAGCGCCGCAGCGAGAACCCCGACGTGCTGTCGGGCGGCGGCCGCCAGCGACTCGCCATCGCCTGCGCGCTGGCCCTCGGCTCCCCCGTGATCGTGCTCGACGAGCCGACGGCCAACCTCGACCCGGTCGGCATCGAAGAGGTCTACGCCGCCCTCGCCGAGCTGGTGGCGCAGGGCGATCACGCCATCGTGCTCGTGGAGCACAACCTCGACGCTGCCCTCGAGCTCGTCGACCGAGTGCTGGTCATCGACCGGGACGGTCAGCTGGTGCTCGACGGTCCCGCGCGGCAGACCCTCACCGACAACGTCGAGCAGTTGCTCGAGCTCGGAGTCTGGCTGCCCGTCTCGACGCTCGCCGCGCTGCGGCTGCGATCAGCAGGAATCGTCGTCGAGCCGCTGCCGCTGACCCCGACAGAGCTGACGACGTCTCTTGACCGCGTGCAGCTGCCTCCGCCACCACCTGCGCATCGTGAGGTCAGCGGGCTCGAGCCCATCATCGTGGTCGACCAGCTCAGTGTCGCGCGCGGGCGCAGCCCGGTGCTGCACGGCGTCTCGCTCGAGATCGCCCGCGGTGACTTCATCGCGATCGTCGGCGAGAACGGCGCGGGAAAGACCACCCTGATGCAGGCGATCGCGGGGGTGGTGCGGCCACCCCGTGGCACGGTCACGGTCAACGGACTCGACCCCGCGACAGCGGATGTGCGCGCGCTCAGCCGCGCCATCGGCTTCGTCTTCCAGAATCCAGAGCACCAGTTCATCCGCAACTCCGTCGCAGAGGAGCTGGCCCACGGTCTCGAGATCCAGCATCTGCCCCGGCATGAGATCGACGACGCCGTCGAGCGGATGCTGCACCGCTTCGGCCTCACCGCTCACCGCGAGCAGCACCCCTTCCTGCTGTCGGGCGGCCAGAAGCGCCGCCTCTCGGTCGGCACGGCACTCATTGCCGGTGCCAGCGTTCTCGCCCTCGACGAGCCCACCTTCGGGCAGGATCGCGAGCGCGCCGTGGAGCTTCTCGACATGCTGGCGCAGCTCAACGCCGACGGCACCACGGTCATCGTCGTGACCCACGACATGCAGCTCGTGGCCGACTACGCGTCGCACGTCGCCGTCATGCGCGACGGGCGGCTGCTGGCGACGGACACGACGGCGGCCGTGCTCGCCGGTGACCTTCTGGAGCAGGCGGGGCTGCGGCATCCGCCCCTCGCGCGCGCCATGCGCGCTCTGCGGGACGAGAGCTGGCGCGGCATCGCCCGGATCGCAGACCTGCCGTGACCGCCACGGTGAACCCCTACGCCGAGCGTGTGGACCACGGTCCGGTGCGCTTTCTGCACCGCCTCAACCCGCTCGCCAAAATCGCCGCCCCGCTGCCGGCGATGGTGCTTCTGATTCTCGCGCGCGACGTCGCCACCCCCGTCTTCTTCTTTCTGCTCGGGCTCGCGCTACTGCTCATCGGCGCGCACCTTCGACCCAGAACGCTGCTGCTCGTTCTCGTCGCACTGCCCC
>JBIIAR010000189.1:0-5091 GCA_044239765.1 Microbacteriaceae bacterium | reverse complement strand
GCATATCTAGTTAAGGGTATGTCTCAACGACACCGCTTAGAAGTTTTTTTCGAAGTAGATCTTGAGCGCGTCAGCTCGGGGCAGTCGACGAAAGTCGCGACGCCTGAGCATCGGTGCGACCTCGATCAGCATCGATTAGTGCACACCTGCGCCCTTGTTTCCAACGAAGTCGAAACGCTTCCATGCTTCGTCCAAAATCGGGTTGCGCGCGTTGTCGTTCTTTTCGTCCTTAAGCGCCGCGGAGAATGACCAAGTCTGCTTCTCCTGGTCATACAAGACCTCCAGAAGGGCGTCGACGGCTGCTCCCGACGACAGGCTCGTCCAGTATTCCAAGTCACGGAGCGATAGTGAGATCGACGGAGTGATCGATGAATTGCCGTACTCTACAAGCTTGGAATTGCCGAGGTAGAACGGTTCCGAGGTGACCGTGATTCCGACGATAGGGCGGTCGGAAGGAATGTGGTCGAACCGTTCATGTCGATTCCGAATAAGTTCTGCGGTCGCGTCCACCTGCGCGCGGGCGTGACCCAAATAGCGCGAGGCGAGTGCTGCCAAGCTGCCGTCCCCCGCCTGAGCGCCGAGGCTGAGCCGCGCCGACTTGCATTCCACGAGGACTATCGCGCGGTCTGTGACCCAAATCCAATCAACGCTCTTCTTTTCTGGCTTGCCGTAAACGATCTCCGATAGCAGGGAGGGCCCAGCGATTAGGCCGAGTTGCTTGCCGACATAGGCCTCGACACTCAGACCGAGTGAGCGAGTGAAGGGCTCCCCCCATGCCGCAACACCGCGGTAATAGAGGTTGGCTGGGTATAGCGCCCGGGACACAAGCATTGACTGCGGCGCCCAGATGCCCTGGTCGCCGAGGTCGACGAGAGGATGGGCGATAAGAGGGTTGTAGGCGTAGCGCTGCAGACTAATAGGCATGGCCGGGATGGCCTCATTTGAGGCGCGCATCTGCTCAACCGACGCCGTGAGTGCTTTCGCGGTCAACTCGATGTGTTCTCGTGGCGCGATCTTTTCGAATACTTCCTGAAAATACGGCATGTCGAGAATCGACGGATCATATCGGCCGCCGTTCTTTACGACCCATACGTGAAGCACCATACTCGCGCGGACAGCATCGTCTAAGTCCAGCCCGAGCACTTCGATCCAGGGCCACGTTTGGCCGAGCTGGGGATCAAGCAATAGGGCCCCCACTCGAGATATCTCTTCAAACTGGGACTCTTGATATGGGAACTGTTCGTAAGCGAGCGGAGTCATGATCTCCGCAACAGTCTCGTCTCCTGATCCATCCGAGGCTTGATTGAACAAGTTGTACAGGCGTGTCAGCGAATTGTCCGTCGGTAGGGCCGAACGATATTCGTTGCCGTAAAGGATCGAGTCTCTTCCCATGGCCGACACTGCCCAGGGCGTGCGCTGTCGAATGTCTCCATAGCCCGCGCTGAAATGTGAGTCTCGCTGCGCAGAGTGTCCCGCCAGCAGCGGCAGGAGGAGGCTCGGCGGGAACTGTCTTACCGCTTGTCGAAAATGCGAGTAGCGCGAAGTCGCGCGTTCAAGACGTCCCATTGCGCAATAGACCCTCTCTTCGTCAGACATGATGGGGCAAACGACTGACACGATTCTCGAGGCATACGGGGCGAATTCTTGGGGAACGCGCGAATTTTATTCGCTACGTGGTAGCTGAGTGTTGGCAAGCGCCAGCTAGTTGATGACCCGGCGGAAGATCCTTAAGCAGGTATAAACTCCCAAGTCGCACCATATGCGCGCGGTGACTTTTGCATGTCTTGATAGAAGTCCCATCCTTGATCTCGGCTTTTGAACACCTTTTCTCGGGTCTCTCCGCCTTCGTCTACGGACTTCCAAGTGACGCGGTAGTTGAGGCTCGAGTCCTCGTAGCCGCTGGTTGGCTCGTGTCTCATCCTGTGTGCTCCTCCTATGTTTGTTGAGCGAAGCTAGCATGCTTGTCTCTGGCCACCACGAGGAAATTCCGGACCTACTCAGTTAAAGAATGGTGCGCCACTCACTTCCGCGGGCCCACTGATGGAAGGTCGAGCTCCGCACAGGAACTGGGGCCTTGAATTGAGCCCAAATCAAGGGTGTCCTAACTTGACCGTTGGCTTCGTCACGGTAGAGGGGCACTGACCCATTATCGACGGTGCGGTAGGAATGAACCTGTGACGACAGGCACGATCGACGACTTCCAGACGGAGCCCCGGGCAGAATAGACGGATGGCCCCCTCGCGACTCGAACAGATCGGCACGCCGAGCGCGATCGTCGTTGGCGCCACGTCCGCAGTGGCCCTTGCCTCGTGGTTCGTGTTCATTAGATTCGGGGAGCCGGACTGGGGCGCGTTCGCCGCGGTGTTCGAGGGCTCGATTGTGGCTGGCAATGCCGTGCTCTCGTCGATCGGCTTTCTCAGCGCCCGGCTGCGCGAGATACGCACCGCAGGCACGTCGTTCCTGCTCGCGGTGCTGCCGATCGCGTTGTGCTTCGTGGTCTTCTCCGCCACTAGCGCTGGCGTCTCGTCAGAGGGCTTCGACGATGAGACGCCCACCATCGGGGCAATCGCGCTGCTCTGCCTTCTCGCCCTCGCTGCCGCGCTCGGCGGTCTGCTCGTCTTTCTCATGGTCGTGCTGCCGGCTGTCTGGCTGCTACGCGCCATCCGGCCAGCGAAGACCAATGAGGGCGGCGTCTACTTCGGCATGAGCCGCGGCGAGCTCGCGGGAGCGGCCCTCATCTTTCCCTTCGTCATTCTCTTCGCCATCGCCATGGTCAACATGGTCTCTGGGCTCAGCGGCGGCAGTCGCCGCGAACGCCAGTCCGAGCAGCTGATGGCATTCATCACCTTTCAGGGAGAGCCACTGGCAATGGTGCTCGCCTGGGCCGGCATTGTCGGCATCGTGGTCTCGCTCATCATCTACCGGCGTGCGCGTAAGGCGCGCCTGGCGAGCGCCAGCTGATGCGCTTCACGATTCCGCTCTGGGCAGACCTGCTCGCCGTTGGCATCGGCAGCCTGCAGGGTGCGCTCTTCGCCGCGCAGTTTCGCGACAGGCGCCTCGACTGGCTCGGGGTCGCCATCATCGGCATCGCCACCGGCCTCGGCGGCGGTCTCGCGCGCGACGTGCTGCTCAGCGAGCCGCTCGCTCCCCTGCAGAGCAACTGGTACCTCATCGTCGCCACGGGCGCGGCCTTCATCGGCATGCTGGCGGAGCGCCTCTTTCAGCACCTCCGCCACGTCATCACCGCACTGGATGCCCTCACCCTCGGCCTGTTCGGCGCCATCGGCACGACCAAGGCCCTCTCGCTCGGCCTCCCGCCGGTGCCCGCGATCTTCGTCGGCGTCATCGCCGCCGTGGGCGGGTCGATCCTGCGCGACCTGCTGCTCGCCGTTCCGATCGCGATCATGCAGGTCGGGTCGCTCTACGCGGTCGCGGCTTTCGCGGGTGCGGCGGTTCTCGTCGTGCTGCAGGCCTTCTCGGTCGATGTACTTGTGGCCGCCATCGCCTGCGTCGTCGTCACTTTCGGCGTGCGGGTGCTCGCCGTGCTCTTCAACTGGAGCCTTCCAGAGCAGCGCCCGCTCGAGCTGCGCCGTCGCGTCTGAAAACGCAGGAGATTCTTTGCCGCGAGGGCGTAGAGCGCAGAACGGAGCACCCGAAGGCACTCCGTCCTGCGTTTTCGTGAGACGTGGCTAGGCGCTGACCAGCGCGAGCTGCTCGGTGCGAACGGCGCGGTTCACTGCCGAGACGACCGCCTTGAGGGATGCCGTGGAGATATCCGCGTCGATGCCGACGCCCCACAGGCGCTTGCCGTTGACGTTCAGCTCGACGTACGACGCCGCGAGGGCGTCGCCGCCCGCCGAGAGCGCGTGCTCGACGTAGTCGTAGAGCACAACCTCAATGCCCTGCTCTGCCATGACGCCGAGGAATGCCGCGATGGGGCCGTTGCCGACCCCGCTCGCGGCGCTCTCCTCGTCGCCGATGCGAATGTGCACGTCGAGGGTCACACTGCCGGCGAGGTCGCTGGCCGTGCGGGTGGAGAGCAGCTCGAAGCGACCCCACTTGTCTTCGGGGCGGTCGGCCGGGGCCGGAAGGTACTCGTCTTGGAAGGCGGCCCAGATCTGCTCGCTGGTTACCTCGCCGCCCTCGGCGTCGGTCTTCGCCTGCACGACGCCGCTGAACTCGATCTGCAGCTTGCGCGGCAGGTCGAGCGCGTGGTCGGTCTTGAGCAGGTAGGCGACGCCGCCCTTGCCAGACTGCGAGTTGACGCGGATCACGGCCTCATAGCTGCGGCCGAGGTCTTTCGGGTCGACGGGCAGGTATGGAACTCCCCAGACGAGGTCGTCGACCGAGACTCCCTGTGCGGCCGCCTCGGCCTCCATGGCCTCGAAGCCCTTCTTGATGGCGTCCTGGTGGGATCCGCTGAAGGCCGTGTAGACGAGGTCGCCGGCCCACGGGCTGCGCTCTGGCACGGGCAGCTGGTTGCAGTACTCAGCCGTGCGCTTGACCTCGTCGAGGTCGCTGAAGTCGATCTGTGGGTCGATGCCCTGCGTGAAGAGGTTGATTCCCAGCGCGACGAGGTCGACGTTGCCGGTGCGCTCGCCGTTGCCGAAGAGGCAGCCCTCGATGCGGTCCGCGCCAGCGAGGTAGCCGAGCTCTGCAGCAGCCACAGCCGTGCCGCGGTCGTTGTGCGGGTGCAGCGACAGGATGATGCTGTCGCGGCGGGCGAGGTTGCGCGACATCCACTCGATCGAGTCGGCATAGACGTTCGGCGTCGCCATCTCGACGGTCGCAGGCAGGTTGATGATGACCGGGCGCTCCGGGGTGCCGCCGAGGGCATCCACGACCTGGTTGCAGATGTCGACCGCGAACTCGAGCTCGGTGCCGGTGTAGCTCTCTGGCGAGTACTCGTAGTGGATGTCGACACCCGGGGCCAGCGACTCAGCCGCGCGGCACAGGCGCGCGCCCTCGAGCGCGATGTCGATGATGCCCTGCTTGTCGGTGCGGAAGACGACGTCGCGCTGCAGGATGCTCGTCGAGTTGTAGAGGTCCACGATGGCACGGTGTGCGCCGGCAATCGACTCGAAGGTGCGG
>JBIIAR010000010.1:0-19041 GCA_044239765.1 Microbacteriaceae bacterium | reverse complement strand
CATCCCGCCCCTTTCACGCCGACGGCGGGCTCTGGCGCATGGCCTCGCACACCTCCGGGGTCACGCTGCGACTGCGCACCTCGGCTTCGCGCCTGTGCCTCGAGATGCTCTTTCAACGCGAGGTGGCGCCGGGGCGCGAGACTGCCGCGCACCTCGCCACCGTGGTCAGCGGCGACCGGGTGCAGCGCTTCGACGAGGGCGACCTGCTGCTCGAGCAGCCCGACCGATCGGCGCGCGTGCGCGCCGGCAGCGCGACGACCGTGCTCTTCGATGTGACGCCCGGCGATGTGACGATCTGGCTGCCGAACTCCGCTGGCGTGACGATCCTGGCCGGCTGGACCGACGCCCCCGTCGAGGCTCTGCGCAGCGAGCAGCCGCGCTGGGTGCACTACGGCAGCTCGATCAGTCACGGCTCCGACCTCGACGACCCGCGGCGCCTCTGGCCTGTGCAGGCCGCTCGCACTCTCGACTACCAGCTCACCAACCTCGGCTTCGCCGGCAATGCCATGCTCGACCCCTTCGTGGCACGCGCGATCGGAGAGCTGCCGGCCGACCTCATCACGCTGAAGCTCGGCATCAACATCGTCAACGGGGATGCCATGCGCAGCCGCACCTTCGTTCCCGCGGTGCACGGCTTTCTCGACCTCATTCGCGATCGCCAGCCGACGACACCGATCGTCGTCATCTCTGCGCTCGGTTGCGCGATCCACGAGACCATACCGGGCCCGGTGCGCGAGGTCTGGCCCGGCAAGGCGGGCGGCACACCCCGCGAGACGCGGCCCTTCGACGGCACCCTCACCCTGGAGCGCACGCGGCAGCACCTGGCAGACGTCGTCGAACACCGCGACGACCCCAACCTGCGGCTGATCAACGGACTCGACCTGCTGCGGCTCGACGAGGGAGACCTGCTGCCTGACAACCTGCACCCGAACGGCGAGGGGCACGACCTGATCGCGCGGCGGTTCAGCGCTGCGTTGACTGCCGAATGACGAGCTCGGGGCGAAACACCGTCTGACGGGGAATCATGTCAGCGTCTTCGGACTCCTCCATCAGCACGCGCAACGCGGTCTGCCCGATATGGCTCCGCGAGGGCAACGTCAAGTCCGATATTGAAACGAATCAGTAACGGGCGGTGGATGCCCGGATTACCAGCTCTGGCTGAAACTCGATCTGCCGCGGGGCGATCGAGGGGTCGTCCGCCTCCTCCAGCAGGATCTGCACCGCAGTCGCCCCGATGAGCGCACTCGGCTGCCGAATGGACGACAGCGGCACGACCGCGGCCGATGCGAAGTCGATGTCGTCGTAGCCGATCAGGGCGATGTCGTCGGGAACCCGGATGCTAGACCCCTGCATCACCAGCGCCTGCAGCATCCCCATCGACACGAGGTCGTTCGCGCAGAAGACGCCGTCCGGTCTCTCGTCGATGGGTCGGGCTGCGATCGCGGCCCCCGCCGCGCGTCCCTCGATCACGCTCGACGCGGCCAGCTCGATCACCTCGAGCGTCACGTCGCCATGCTGCCGCGCGGCTCGGCGGGCGCCCTCGAGGCGATCGGCCACCTGGCGGATCTCGAGCGGGCCTCCGACGAAGGCGATGCGCCGACAGCCCTGGGCGACCAGGTGCTCGAGGGCGAGCGCGCCTCCGGCGAGGTCGTCGACCGACACCGAGCTGAACGACAGGTCGCTCGTGGTGCGGTCGACCAGCACGGCGGGGATGCCGCGGGAGCGCAGAGTGTGCAGCCGGGCGGTGATGTCGGAGTAGGGCGAGATGAGAATGCCGTGCACGCGCTGCTGCTCGAAGAGGTCGAGGTAGGTGGCCTCGCGCGTGGTGTTCTCGTCGCTGTTGCCGAGGGTGACGGTGAGGCCGGCGTCGGCCGCGGCGTCCTCGGCGCCTCTGGCGACATCCGTGAAGAAGGGGTTGCGCACGTCGAGTACGACGAGTCCGATGGTGTTGCTGCGGCCGTTGCGCAGCTGGCGTGCCGCGTCGTTGCGAATGAAGCCGAGCTCGCTAATGGCCTGCTGCACCCTCAGCACGGTCGCGGCGGCCACCTTGTCGGGGTGGTTCATGACGTTCGAGACGGTGCCTACCGAGACGCCGGCTCGCAGCGCGACATCGCGCACACTCACTACCGCCATCGCTGCCTCCTGAACCAACCCATAGTGGCATTGATTGGGCGACTTGACGCGATTGCCGGGCCCGTCGTAGAGTCGTCATCGCTCGGGCTTAAAACGATTCAACTCCGAGTGTGACCACGTCAACGTCGACCAGGAGGATCCGCATGGAGCGCGTCTGCTTCCAGCTGCAGGTCAAGCCGGAGCGCCTCGCCGAGTACCGCGAGCGCCACGCAGCCGTCTGGCCGTCGATGCTGCGTGCAATCGAGGCATCCGGTCGTCGCAACTACTCGCTCTTCCTGCGCGACGACGGGCTGCTCATCGGCTACTACGAGACCGATGACGACGAGGCGTCGCAGCGGTCGCTCGACGCCAGCCCCGACACCGCCCCGTGGGAGGCCGAGATGGCCGACTTCTTCGTCGCCCTCGGCGGCCGCCCCGACCAGTCCGCACCCCGACTCACCGAGATCTTCAATCTTCACGACCAGCTAGCAAAGGAACCAACGTGACCACGTTCGACTCGATCGCTCCACAGCTCGAGAAGCAGGCAATCGAACTGCCCTCCTGGGCTTTCGGCAACTCCGGCACCCGCTTCAAGGTGTTCAGCACCCCCGGCACCCCGCGCACCCCGCAAGAGAAGATCGCGGATGCCGCGAAGGTCAACGAGCTGACCGCGCTTGCCCCGACGGTCGCCCTGCACATTCCGTGGGACAAGGTCGACGACTACGCCGCCCTCAGCGCCTTCGCACAGGACCACGGCGTCAAGCTCGGCACCATCAACAGCAACACCTTCCAGGACGACGCCTACAAGTTCGGCTCGCTCACCCACACGGATGCCGCCGTGCGCCAGAAGGCCATCGACCATCACCTCGAGTGCATCGAGATCATGCACGCCACCGGAAGCCGCGACCTCAAGATCTGGCTCGCCGACGGCACCAACTACCCCGGCCAGGGCGACCTGCGCGGTCGCCAGGACCGCCTCAACGACTCGCTGCAGACGATCTACGCGGCGCTCGGCGACGAGCAGCGCCTCGTTCTCGAGTACAAGTTCTTCGAGCCGGCTTTCTACCACACCGATGTTCCGGACTGGGGAACGAGCTACGCCCAGGTCGCCTCGCTCGGCGACAAGGCCCTCGTCTGCCTCGACACCGGCCACCACGCGCCCGGCACGAACATCGAGTTCATCGTCATGCAGCTGCTGCGCCTCGGCAAGCTCGGCTCCTTCGACTTCAACTCGCGCTTCTACGCCGATGACGACCTCATCGTCGGTGCGGCCGACCCGTTCCAGCTGTTCCGCATCCTCTTCGAGGTGGTGCGCGGCGGCGGCCTCAACAACCCCGATGTGGCATTCATGCTCGACCAGTGCCACAACGTCGAAGACAAGATCCCCGGGCAGATCCGCTCGGTCCTCAACGTGCAGGAGATGACGGCCCGCGCGCTGCTCGTCGACGGTGACGCCCTCACCGCGGCCCAGAACTCTGGTGACGTGCTCGCGGCGAACGCCGTGCTCATGGACGCCTTCTACACCGACGTGCGCGGCGACCTCGCCGCGTGGCGCGAGACGCGGGGACTGCCCGCCGACCCGATGGCCGCCTACGCCGCCTCCGGTCACCTCGCAAAGATCGCCGCGGAGCGCCAGGGTGGCGTCCAGGCTGGATGGGGGGCCTGATTCTCGAAGCATCGCTTTGAGAACCCAGGCTCCGAGGTCGCGAAGCGACCGAGACCGACTCATAGAAGTTAGACAGGAACATTCGCATGACAACCGCAGCTGACCTCATCGCCCGCTCCAACCGTCTGGGCAAAGACCCCCGCGTCACCAACTACGCCGGGGGCAACACCTCGGCGAAGGGAACGGAGACCGACCCCGTCACGGGCGAGCCGGTCGAGCTCATGTGGGTGAAGGGATCCGGCGGAGACCTCGGGACCCTCACCGAGAGCGGCCTGGCCGTTCTGCGCCTCGACCGCCTTCGCTCGCTCGTCAACGTCTACCCCGGCCTGGACCGTGAGGACGAGATGGTCGCCGCCTTCGACTACACCCTGCACGGCAAGGGCGGCGCGGCTCCCTCGATCGACACGGCCATGCACGGCCTCGTTGACGCGGCGCACGTCGACCACCTGCACCCCGACTCCGGCATCGCCTTCGCGACCGCCAAGGACGGCGAGAAGCTCACCAAGAAGGCCTTCGGCAACAAGGTGATCTGGGTTCCGTGGCGTCGCCCCGGCTTTCAGCTCGGACTCGACATCGCCGCCCTCAAAGAGGCGAACCCCGAGGCCATCGGCTGCATCCTCGGCGGCCACGGCATCACCGCCTGGGGAAAGACGTCGAAGGAGGCAGAGAGGAACAGCCTCTGGATCATCAAGACGGCCGAGGACTACATCGACGCCCACGGCAAGACCAACCCCTTCGGCCGCGAGGTGAAGAAGAACCTCGCACTGCCCAAGGCGGAGCGCCTCGCGAAGGCCGCGGCCCTCGCCCCGACGATTCGCGGACTCGCGAGCCACGACAACCCCATGGTCGGCAGCTTCACCGATGCGGATGTCGTTCTCGACTTCCTCTCGTCGGCCAACGCCCCCAAGCTCGCGGCCCTCGGCACCAGCTGCCCCGACCACTTCCTTCGCACGAAGGTCAAGCCGATGCTGCTCGACCTCGGCGCGGATGCGACGGTCGAGAAGTCGATCGCCCGCCTCAAGGAGCTGCACGAGCAGTACCGCGCCGACTACACGAAGTACTACGAGAAGCACGCGGACGCCGACTCGCCGGCCATCCGCGGCGCCGACCCGCTCATCGTCCTCGTGCCCGGCGTCGGCATGTTCAGCTACGGCGCGAACAAGCAGACCGCGCGCGTTGCCGGCGAGTTCTACATCAACGCGATCAACGTCATGCGCGGCGCGGAGTCCATCTCGAGCTACGCCCCGATCAGCGATGCGGAGAAGTTCCGCATCGAGTACTGGGCACTCGAGGAGGCCAAGCTGCAGCGACTGCCGAAACCGAAGTCGCACGCGACGCGCGTCGCCCTCGTGACCGGTGCGGCATCCGGCATCGGCAAGGCCATCGCCACCCGCCTCGCCGCTGACGGCGCCTGCGTGGTCATCGCCGACCTCGACCTCGCCAAGGCGAAGGAGGCGGCCGCCGAGATCGGCAGCACCGATGTCGCCATCGGCGTCGCCGTCAACGTCACCGACGCGGATGCGATCGACCGTGCCATCCAGGAGGCTGTGCTCGCCTTCGGCGGCATCGACATCGTCGTGAACAACGCCGGCGTCTCGCTCTCGAAGCCGCTGCTCGAGACCACGGAGAAGGACTGGGACTTTCAGCACGACATCATGGCCAAGGGCTCGTTCCTCGTGTCGAAGGCCACCGCATCCGTTCTCATCGAGCAGGGCATGGGCGGTGACGTGATCTACATCGCGTCGAAGAACTCCGTCTTCGCCGGCCCGAACAACATTGCCTACTCTGCGACGAAGGCCGACCAGGCGCACCAGGTGCGACTGCTCGCGGTCGAGCTCGGCGAGCACGGTGTCAAGGTCAACGGCATCAACCCCGACGGCGTCGTTCGCGGCTCGGGCATCTTCGCCTCGGGCTGGGGTGCGAACCGCGCCAAGACCTACGGCATCGACGAAGACGACCTCGGCAAGTTCTACGCGCAGCGCACCATCCTCAAGCGCGAGGTTCTGCCAGAGAACGTGGCCAACGCCGTGTCGGTGCTCACCGGACCTGACCTGTCGCACACGACCGGCCTGCACATCCCGGTGGACGCCGGAGTGGCTGCCGCGTTCCTAAGGTAGAGGCATGGTCAAGGCAGTAGCGGCAGTAGATCTCGGGGCAACCAGCGGACGGGTGATGCTCGGCTACGTCGGGCACAACGAGCTGCGGCTCACCCCGGTGGCCCGGTTTCCCAACGGGCCGGTCGCCCTCGGCGACGAGCTGCACTGGAACGTCAGCGGGCTGTTCGAGCACGTGCTCACCGGACTCGCGAGCGCGGTCAAGCAGGAGCCCGACCTGGCCAGCGTCGCCGTCGACTCGTGGGCGGTCGACTACGGCCTGCTGAAGAACGGCGAGCTGCAGGGTGAGCCATTCCACTACCGCGATGAGCGGGTTGCCGCGGGCATCGACGACGTGCACAAACGGATCACCTCCGAGGCCCTCTACGCCGCCACCGGACTGCAGCGCCTGCCCTTCAATTCCGTCTACCAGCTGGCGGCCGACCGCCTCGCCGGACGCCTCGAGAGCATCGACGGCTTCCTGCTCGTGCCCGACCTCATCACCTACTGGCTGACCGGGCAGCAGCACGCCGAGCGCACCAACGCCTCGACCACGGCACTGCTCAACGTCGGCACGGGCGAGTGGGACTGGCAGCTGATCGAGCAGCTGGCGCTGCCGCGCTCCATCTTTCCGACGCTCATCGACGCGGGCTCGGCGGTGGGCGGGCTGCTGCCTGCCGTTGCCGCGCGGGTGGGGCTGCCATCTCTCGAGGTGAGCACTGTGGGATCGCATGACACGGCATCCGCTGTTGTTGCCGTTCCAGCTGTCGACGAGGACTTCGCGTACATCTCGAGCGGCACCTGGTCGCTGGTCGGGGTGGAGCTTCCCTCGCCGGTGACGACCGAGGCGAGCCGCCAGGCCAACTTCACGAACGAGGGCGGGGTCGACGGCCGCGTGCGCTACCTGCGCAACGTGATGGGACTCTGGATGCTGAGCGAGACCATCCGCGGCTGGGAGGAGGCGGGCGAGACCATCGTGCTCGCCGACCTGCTGGCCGAGGCTGCGGCCTACGCCGGACCGGTCGCCCTGTTCGACCCGGACGACCCCCGCTTTCTGCCGCCGGGAGACATGCCCGCCCGCATCGGCGCGTGGCTGACCGAGCGCGGCCTCGCCGTGCCGTCGTCGCGAGCAGCGCTCGTGCGATCCATGCTCGAGAGTCTCGCCGAGGCCTACGCCACGACCATTCGCCAGGCGGTCGAGCTGACCGGCAAGACGGTGAAGGTCGTGCACCTGCTCGGCGGCGGCAGCCAGAACGAGCTGCTCTGCCAGCTGACCGCGAACCGCAGCGGGCTGCCCGTCATGGCCGGGCCGGCCGAGGCGACGGCGATCGGCAACGTGCTCATTCAGGCGCGCGCGCAGGGCATCGTCGAGGGAAGCCTCGAGTCGCTGCGCGCTATCGTCGCGGCGGCCTTCGTGCCGAAGCAGTACCTGCCGCGCTAGCTGCCGGCGCTACTCACCGAGCTTCTTGAGCTCGTCGGATCCGGGCCCATCGGTCTCGACGCACGGTCCGGCGATGTCGACGAGCAGGGTGGCACCCGTGCCGACGCCGTCCTCGTCGGTTGTCGCCGTGATCTCGATGATCGCGAGCGACGACGGGTTGGTCAGCGTCACCATGACGGACTGACCCGAGACGGGCTTGGACTCCGAGGTCCAGCCCTTCGAGACGAAGGCGCCACTGATGGACTGCTGAATCAGCGTGACCTTGGAGGCCGCCTCGGGGGTGAGCTCGGTGAGCGAGGTCGAGCGCCACAGGCGCATGATCCCCTTGGGGTCGCTCTGGCAGGTCTCGGACTTGTCGGTCACATCGCTGACACTCGCGGTGATGTCACCGCTGATCTGGCCGGCGATGGTGTTGCGCACCAGCTGTGCCGATCTCTTGGTGTCGGCGAGGGTCGGCGTGGCAGTGCCCGTGGACTCCGCGGCGCAGCCGGTGAGAAGCAGAACGCCCGCGAGAATTACTACGGCGGTTCGTTTCATGGTTTCGGTCCTTTGCGCATCCGGGCGCGTCTTGACGTAAGACACCGCGCCGTCAAGAGTGTGCTTCGAGTCAACCAGAACCGTGGGCGCCTGCTAATCCCCAGTTGGCGGGTCAGAACACCCGGATCGCGTGCAGACCGCCGTCGACCGGAAGCTCGGTGCCCGTTGTCGACGCCGCCAACGGTGAGGCAAGGTAGGCGATGGCATTGGCGATCTCGTCGGCGGTGACGAGGCGTCCGATCGGCTGACGCGCGGTCAGGGCGACGCGAGCCGCCTCGGGGTCTTCGGACTCCGCCAGAAGGCGGTCGACCCAGGGGGTCGCGGCCGTTCCGGGCGAGACGCAGTTAACGCGCACGCCGTCCTTCACCAGATCAGCCGCCATGGCGCGGGTGAGTGCGAGCACCGCACCCTTGCTCGCACTGTAGAGGGCACGGTTGACGAGGCCGGTGTTGGCGACGACCGAGCAGGTGTTGACGATGGATGCCGCCGGCGACGCCAGCAGGTGCGGCAGCGCCGCGCGAGTGAGACGCGTGACCCCGAGCACGTTGACGTCGAGCACCCGGTGCCACTCTGCATCGTCGTTCGCCTCGACCCCGCCGCCCGCTCCGATGCCGGCGTTGTTGACGAGGATGTCGATGCGGCCGTGCTTCGCCACCACCGCCGCAACTCCGGCGACGACGGTCGCGTCGTCGGTGACATCGACAATGTACGAGTCGTGGGCGTCGGTGGGTGTGCGGTCGAAGACGGCGACCGTCGCACCACGCTGCTCGAGAAGCGCGGCCGTGGCCGCTCCGATGCCGCTCGCTCCGCCGGTGACGATAGCGACCAGTCCGTCAAGTTCCATCAGGGGGCCTTTCGTTCTCGCGGCTGCGATGCCGCATCGAGCAGTTCGAGAATGTGCTGGTACTCGTGGCCGGTAGCCCGGGTCATGCCGATCTCGCAGGTGCGGTTGCATGACGCGTAGCCGTCGTGCACGTGCTCGTTGACGGCAGCGGCCTCGCGCTGCGTGGCACTGGCGGTGAGCTGCGGATGCAGCATGCCGCGATCCCCGGCGAAGGCACAGCAGCCCCAGTCGTCGGGAACTGCCGCGGTCTCGGCGACCGCGCCCGCGATCCGCATGAGATTCTCGTTCGACCCCGCGCGGGTGCTCGAGCAGGTCGGGTGCACCACGAGGTCTCTCAGCGACGGGGTCACCTCGACGGCGGGCAGCACGTGCACGGCCGCGTAGTCGACCGCGTCGATGATCACGAGCCCCTCGTAGAGCGAGCCGTGGCGCTTCACCGAGGACTCGAGCGCGTGCACGAGCCCCTCACTGCACGAGGAGTTGTCGCAGACCACCGGCAGTTCGCCGTGGCGCGACGCCTCCCACAGCGCGGCGACCGTCTCGTCGACCATGGCGGCGTAGCCCTTCGTGATGCCCTTCGACTTCCACGGGGTTCCGCAGCACAGCGACGCGATCGACGCGGGACGGATGACGCCGATACCCGCCTTGTCGAGCAGCGATGCGAGGGAGCTGGCCACACCCTCGCCGCCCTCCGCCGGGCCGAACATGGTGCCGACGCAGGCCTGAAAGTAGACGACCTCAGACGAGCCGGTCGTTACTCCGCCCCCGCGCTTCGCCCCGCCCTTCGGCAGGTCGGGTGACCACAGTGGCAGCGCGTCCCTGCCGACCACCGCTCGGGCCGCCCTGTTGGGCAGCTGTATAAGAGGAGCAGGCACGGATGCCGCGACCGTCAGCGCGATCGACGCGACCCCGGTGGTCGCCTTCCAGTTCGCGCCCGCGGCGTTCCACACCGCCGACTCGAGCCCACCGACCGTCTCGGCACGCAGCCGCCGCACGAGATCGCCGGTGTTGATGAAGACCGGGCACGCGGTCGCGCACATGCCGTCGACCGCGCAGGTGTCGATTACCTCGTAGCCCTGGGCAGACTCGAGCTCTTTCACGAGCGCCTTATCGCCGCGCGCCTGCGCGTCGGCGATCGCCCGCCGAACGACGATGCGCTGGCGAGGCGTTACGGTGAGGTCCTTGCTCGGGCAGACCGGCTCGCAGTAGCCGCACTCGACACAGCGGTCGACCTCCTCCTCGACGGTGGGGGTGGTCTTGAGGTGGCGCACGTGGATGTCGGGGTCCGCAGACACCACGATGTCGGGGCTGAGAATCCCCGCCGGGTCGAAGACGCGCTTGACCTCCTGCATGACCGCGTACAGCGCATCGCCGTACTGGCGGCGCACGTAGGGCGCCATGATGCGACCGGTGCCGTGCTCCGCCTTGAGGGTGCCGCCGGCCGCGAGAACGAGGTCGACCATGTCCTCGGTGAACTCGCGGTAGCGCACGACGCTCGCGGCATCGTCGAAGTTCTCGTTGAGCAGGAAGTGCACGTTGCCGTCTTTGGCGTGCCCGAAGATCACGGCGTCGTCGTAGCCGTGCTTCGCGAACAGCACCTGCAGGCCCGCGCAGGTTGCGGCGAGCTGCGCCACCGGCACGGCGATGTCTTCGAGCAGGGCGGTCGTTCCGCTCGGGCGGGCGCCCGCGACCGAGGCGAACAGGCCTTTGCGCAGGTGCCAGAGCGCGGCGCGCTCGCGGGCATCCGAGGTGAAGACGGGGGACGTGGTGGTTCTCAGAGTGGCGAAGACCTGCGCCGCTGCGGTGGTCTGCTGTTCAAGCAGCTCCGGCGAGCCGGCCTGGTACTCCACGAGCAGGGCGGCGTGGCCCACGAACTCGATCTCGGGAAGCACGCCGACCGACTCGGGGTCGTGCTGCACGACGCGAAGGGAGGCGGCATCCATGAGCTCCACCGTGGCGGCACCCGTGTTGACGAGGTCGACGAGCGACCCGGTGGCGAGGTCGAGGCTGTCGAAGAGCAGCAGTGCGGTGGCGATGCTCGGCTGCAGCGGAATCGTGCGAAAGGTCGCCTCGGCGACGAAGCCCAGCGTGCCCTCGCTGCCGACGAGCAGGTGCAGCAGAATGTCGACCGGGCTCTCGAAGTCGACGAGCGAGTTGAGGCCGTAGCCCATCGTGTTCTTGATCGAGTACTGCCGCGCGATCGCGTCGAGCATGGCGGGGTCTGCGGTGATCTGGCCGCGCAGGCGGGTGAGGGTCTGCCACAGCTCTGGCTCGCGCTGCCGCAGAAGCGCGTCGGCGTCGTCCGCTGCGGTATCGACGACGGTTCCACCGGGCAGCACGACGACCGCGCTCTCGAGGGTGCGGTAGGTGTTGTGCACGATGCCGCAGGCCATGCCGCTCGAGTTGTTGGCGATGACACCGCCGATCGTGCAGGCGATCTCGCTGGCCGGGTCGGGGCCGAGCTTGCGCTGGTGGCGCAGCAGGCGTGCGTTGACCTGCCGAACGGTCACGCCGGGCTGCACCCGCACCCGCTCGCCGTTGTCGAGAACCTGGATGTCGCGAAAGTTCGAGCGGGTGTCGACGAGGATGCCGCCGGTCACGCCCTGCCCCGACAGGCTGGTGCCGCCCGAGCGGAAGGTCAGCGACTCCCCCGCCGCGGTCGCGTAGGCGAAGAGCTCTCCCACCTCTGCCGCGGTGCGCGGGGTGACGACGGCACGCGGAGTGAGCAGGTAGTGCGAGGCGTCGACGGCCGCGACGACACGATCAAAGGCGGTCGTCGACACGGCGGATGCGGTGGCTGCCCGCAGCCGGTCGCCGAGGGCCTTCTGCCGCACGCCGGCGGTCCCGGCGCGTGCTGACTCAGTGGGACTCACGCGACACCGTGTTTCCACTCGAGCCGATGAGGAAGTCGAGGTCGGCACCCGTGTCGGCCTGCATGACGTGGTCGACGTAGAGCTTCTCCCAGCCGCGCACCGGGGTGGCATAGGCGGCCTCGCTCTCGGCGGTGGGCCGGCGCAGGGCCAGCTCCTCGTCGCTGACCTCCATGCTGAGAATGCGGTTCTCCACATCGACGCGGATGATGTCGCCGGTGCGCACGAGTCCGAGCGGCCCGCCCGCGGCGGCCTCTGGCGCGACGTGAAGGATGACGGTGCCGTAGGCGGTGCCGCTCATGCGGGCGTCGCTGATGCGCACCATGTCGCGCACCCCCTGCTCGAGCAGCTTGCGCGGCAGTGGCATGTTGCCGACCTCGGGCATGCCCGGGTAGCCGCGGGGGCCGCAGCCGCGCAGCACGAGCACGGAGTCGGCGGTCACGTCGAGGTCGGGGTCGTCGAGGCGGGCCCGCATGTCTTCAACGCTCTCGAACACGACGGCGGGGCCGACGTGCTGCAGCAGCTCGGGGGTGGCCGCGGCGGGCTTGATGATGGCGCCGTTGGGGGCGAGGTTTCCGCGCAGCACCGCGATGCCGGCATCCGCCATCAATGGGGCCTCGCGGGGCAAGATGACGGTCTCGTCGTAGACGGGGCGATCGATGAGGTACTCGACGAGCGGCACGCCCGTGACGGTGATGGGCTCGGGGTGCAGCAGGTCGCGCACCTGGGTGAGCAGGGCGAGCAGACCCCCGGCGCGGTAGAGGTCGTCCATGAGGAACTGGCCCGACGGCTGCAGGTTGGCCATGACCGGCACACCCGCGCCCGCGCGGTCGAAGTCCTCGAGGGTGAGGTCGATGCCGAGACGGCCCGCGATGGCCAGCAGGTGCACGACGGAGTTCGTCGAGCCGCCGACGGCGGCCACCGCGACGATCGCGTTGAGAAAGGACTGCTTCGTCATCACGTCGCTCGGGCGGCGGTTCTTCTCGACCAGCTCGACCGCAAGGCGGCCGCTCTCGTGCGACAGCGACAGCAGGCGGGAGTCGGGCGCCGGGGTTCCTGCGAAGCCGGGGATCGTCATGCCGAGGGCCTCGGCGACGACGGCCATGGTCGAGGCGGTGCCCATCGTGTTGCAGTGGCCCTTGCTGCGGATCGTGGCCTGCTCGCTCTCCATGAACTGGCCGTTGGTGATGGTGCCCGCGCGCACCTCCTCGCTGAGCCGCCACACGTCGGTGCCGCAGCCGAGAGCCTCGCCGCGGAAGTGGCCCGTGAGCATCGGCCCACCCGGCACTACCACCGCGGGGATGTCGACGGATGCGGCCGCCATCAGCAGCGCGGGGATCGTCTTGTCGCAGCCGCCCAGCAGCACCAGCCCGTCGATCGGGTTCGCGCGGAACATCTCCTCCATCGCCATCGCCGCCATGTTGCGCCACAGCATCGCGGTCGGCTTCACCTGGGTCTCGCCGAGCGACACGACGGGAAGGTTGAGGGGAACGCCGCCGGCCTCCCACACACCGTGCTTGACGGCCTCGGCCACCTCGTTGAGGTGCATGTTGCAGGGCGTGAGATCCGACGCGGTGTTCGCGATCGCGATCTGCGGCTTCGTGCCGTCGAAGGCCTCGTTCGGCAGTCCGCGCCGCATCCACGCCCGGTGGATGTAGGCGTTGCGGTCGTTTCCGGAGTACCAGTCCGCGCTGCGCAGGTGATCCACAGTGATCCACATCTCCTGAAGGAAGCAAGTTCCATCTGTTGAAACAACGTATTACTATCTTGAATTATGACACGGAGGTCGACAGCGCGACTAGCAGGCCCAGAACGCTACTCGCTGGCCGAGGGCATCCTCTGGGATGACCGGGCCACCCTCGCGGTGTGGGTCGACATCCACAACGGCGACCTCGTGCGCGACCTTGATGCCCCCGAGCGCACCCACCTCGACGACTCCGTGGGCGCCGTCGCCCTTGCCGAGGACGGCGGCTACCTCGTCGCCGGACGCACCTCTCTCATCGCCGTCGCGCCCGACGGCGCGATCAGCCGCGGCCCGGACCTGCTCGAGGACCACCCCACCTCGCGGTTCAACGACGGCATCGTCGACCCCGAAGGCCGCTTCATCATCGGCACCGCTCCCGCCGGCGAGCGCACCAACGACGAGGTGCTGCTGCGCATCACACCCGGCGGACGCGTCGAGACCCTGCGCTCTGACATCACCCTCTCGAACGGACTCGCCTTCTCGTCCGACGGCACCCTGCTGCACGTCGACACCTACGCGAAGACGGTCAGCGCCTACAGCAACGGCCTCTGGGTGACGGTGCTCGACACCTTCACGGGCTATCCCGACGGCATCACCGTCGACAGCGAGGACCGCATCTGGGTCGCTCAGTACGGCGCTGGAATCGTGCAGCGCTTCAGCTTCGACGGCACCGTGCTCGAGACGATCGAGATCAGCACCCCCGAGGCCACCTGTGTTGGATTCATCCCTCAGGGGCTCGCGATCACGAGCGGCGCCGAGAGCGCGACCGATGCCGACGCGGGCGCGATCTTCATCGCCGAGGTCACCGCCACCGGCGTCGCAGAGCACCGCTGGGCCGGAAGCACCACCACCCCATTCTGGAAGAGAGAGAACTGATGAGACTTGTGCGCCTTGGCGCCGCGGGAGCAGAGAAGCCCGCCGCCCTGCTCGACGACGACAACTACATCGACCTCTCCGACGTGGTCGATGACTTCAACGAGGCCTTCTTCGGGGCCGACCGTATGGACGAAATCGCCACCATCGTCGCCGACCGCTGGGACACCGCGCAGCCGATCGGCGCGCAGCGCATCGGCTCGCCTATCGCGCGCCCGCACCAGATCCTCTGCATCGGACTCAACTACAGCGACCACGCGGCCGAGACCGGCCAGGCCGTACCCACCGAGCCGATCCTCTTCACCAAGTCGCCGAACACCATGCAGGGGCCGAACGACCCGGTGCAGATTCCGCGCGGGTCGGTGAAGACCGACTGGGAGGTCGAGCTCGGCATCGTCATCGGGCGGCGCTGCAGCTACCTCGCAGACGAGGCTGCGGCATCCGCTGCCATCGCCGGCTACACCGTCGTCAACGATGTCAGCGAGCGCGAATGGCAGATCGAGCGCGGCGGGCAGTGGTCGAAGGGCAAGTCGGCGCCGACCTTCAACCCCACCGGCCCGTGGCTCGTCACCCCCGACGAGGTCGGCAACGTGCTCGACCTCGCGATGTTCCTCGACGTCGACGGCAAGCGCTGGCAGAACGGCTCGACCTCGACGATGATCTTCTCGCCGGCGTTCATCGTGCACTACCTGAGCCAGTTCCTCACCCTCGAGCCGGGCGACCTCATCAACACCGGCACCCCACCCGGGGTTGGACTCGGCGCCAAGCCGCCCACGTACCTCCGCGGCGGTGAGACCATGACCCTCGGCATCGCCGGCCTCGGTCAGCAGGTGCAGCGGGTTCTGGCCTGATGAGAGCCTTCGTCGTCACGGCGCCCCACGAGGCGTCGGTCGAGGAGGTAGCCGCCCCCGAGCCCGGCTTCCACGATCTGCTCGTCGACGTCGAGCGCGTTGGCATCTGCGGAACGGACGTGGAGCTCTACTCCGGCGAGATGGCCTACCTCGACCAGGGGATCACCACCTTCCCGCTGCGTCTCGGGCACGAGTGGACGGGCACCGTCATCGACGTCGGCTCAAGCGCCAACGAGCACTGGATCGGCAAGCGCATCACCGGCGACACCATGCTCGGATGCGGCCACTGCCGCTTCTGCCTCGGCGGCCACCAGCACGTCTGCCCCGACCGCCACGAGGTCGGTATCACCGACGGCTGGCCGGGAGCACTCGCCGAGCAGCTGCTGATTCCCGCCCGCTTCGCCCTCGAGATTCCGTTGAGCGTGAGCGTCGCCGCCGCCGCCCTCGTCGAACCGGGCGGCAACTCCCTTCGGGCCGTCGACGCGACGCAGCTCACCGCGGGTGACCCGCTGCTCATTCTCGGATCCGGAACCATCGGCCTGCTCGCCGCGCAGTTCGCCCTCGCCCGCGGCCTCGAGGTGCACGTCGCCGGCACGCGCGCGAGCTCGCTCGAGCTCGCCCGGTCCCTCGGCGTCGAGCACACCCACGGCTTCGACGACCTCGAGGGCCGGCCGTACGCGGCGGTCATCGACGCGACGAGCTCGGTGGATGCTCCGGCGCTGGCCGCCCGCCTCGTCGACCCGGCCGGTCGCATCGTGTTCATCGGACTCAGCGGCACGCCCTCTCTGGTCGACACCCGTGATATCGCCCTCAAGGATGTGACCGCGGTCGGCATCCTCTCCGCATCCCCCGGGCTGGCGGGGGCGATCGACCAGTTCGCGTCCGGAGCGGTCGTGCCCGATGCCCTCGTCGCAGAGGTCGTGGGCCTCGCTGACGTCGGCGAGCGGCTCGAGGGCCGCCGCGGGGCGAACGCGGGCTCCGGACCGAAGGTGCAGGTGGATCCACGCCTATGAGCGACCAAGAACGTGTGGTGGGCTCCGACCGGGTGCTCGCTGTACTGCTCGAACTGGCCGAGCACCCCAGCGGCATCACACTCGACGAGCTCGCGCAGAAGGTCAACGGCTCCAAGCCGACGGTGCACCGCGCTCTCGCGTCGCTGCGCAAGGCGGGGCTCGCCTCACAGTCGGCCCGCGGCGTCTACGAGCTCGGCGACGAGTTTCTGCGACTCGCCTACCGCTTTCAGGACGCCCGCCCCGAGACCGCCCGCATCGAGCCGCTGCTGCGCGAGCTCGCCACCGAGTTCGGCGAGACCGCGCACTACGCGATCCTCGACGGGCGGCAGGTCGTCTACCGTGCGAAGGTGGATCCCCCGGTCGGTGCGATCCGCCTCACCTCGACGATCGGCGGCCGCAATCCCGCCTACTGCACCGCTGTCGGAAAGCTGCTGCTCAGCTACCGGATCGACTCCCTAGACGAGCTGCAGCAGTGGCTGGGCGACGACGAGCTGGCGCGGCGCACGGACAAGACGCTGGTGACCGCGGCCGACCTCTACACCGAGGTGGAGGCGTCACGCCAGCGCGGCTACGGCATCGACGACCAGGAGAACGAGGTTGGGGTCAACTGCATCGCACTGCCGGTGTTCCTCGAGCCGGGCCGTGCGGTGTCCGGCGCGGTGAGCATCAGCGGCCTGGTCTACCGGCGCAGCCTGTCGTCCTTGGTGTCGAGCGTCGACATCCTGCGCGGAATCGTCGAGTCGCACCTCGGGCCGGGCAGCACCCGCGGCTAGCGCGCACTGCGAGGCGTTTTCGGCGCCAGGAGGGCTTCTCTATTCACCCCAGCCGCCGAAAACACCTCGTGGTGCGATTGTCTAACAATCTGATACATTGTCTAACAATCGTTGGCCAATGAAGGAGGATGCTGTGCTTGAGCCCGCGTCCGTTCTGCCCGAGGCCATCTACGATGAGCTGCGATCCCTCATCGTCGACCAGCACTACGCTCCCGGCGAGAGCATCACCGAGTCAGCCGTCGCGCTGCGCTTCGGCGTCGCGCGCCCCACCGCCAAGATGGCGATCGAGCGACTCGTCGCCGACGGGCTGCTGCGCCGCGAGCTGCACCAGTCGGCCCGCGTTCCGCAGCTTGACAGCGCTGACATCGTCGACCTCTTTGACAACCGGGCCGTGATCGAGGGCGCAGCCGTCGCCGCGCTCAATGCCGTGCCCGTCGATGCGATGACCGCCCACCGCGCCCTGCTTGCCAGTGACGAGCACTTCGCGGCCAACGACATCGCCTTTCACCGCGCCCTCGTTGCCGGCCAGCCCAGTCCACGACTCGCGCGCATGCACGCGCTGCTCATGGGCGAGATCGAGCTGTGCATCGGGCAGGTGCAGGCCGCCCACCTGCTGACCGCGACCGAGGTCGGCGCACAGCACCAGGGCATCCTCGATGCCATCACGGCGGGCGATGCGGCAGCCGCATCCCGACTGACCAGGGAGCACATCGCCACCTCGCGCGATCGCCTGCTCTCGCACTACCTAAGGAACGACCATGGTTAAGCGCAGTGTCCCCAACCCGGTAGAGCTGGCCAAGCTCATGAGGTTCAAGACGCCCGACCTCAACGGCAAGCGTCGCCGCCTGAACAGCGCGCTCACCATCTACGACCTCAAGGACATCGCCCAGCGACGCACCCCCAAGGCGGCCTTCGACTACACCGACGGCGCCGCCGAGGGTGAGCTGTCGCTCGCCCGCGCCCGCCAGGCCTTCGAAGACATCGAGTTTCACCCGTCGATCCTGCGCGACGTCTCGACCGTCGACACGACCACGCAGATTCTCGGCGGCACGTCGGCCATGCCCTTCGGCATCGCGCCGACCGGCTTCACGCGGCTGATGCAGACCGAGGGTGAGATCGCCGGTGCTGGTGCTGCCGCCGCGGCCGGCATTCCCTTCACGCTGTCGACCCTGGGCACCACCTCGATCGAGAACGTCAAGGCAGCCAATCCCGAGGGCCGCAACTGGTTCCAGCTCTACGTCATGCGCCAGCGCGAGATCTCGTACGGTCTCGTCGAGCGCGCGGCAGCAGCCGGCTTCGACACCCTCATGTTCACGGTCGACACCCCCGTCGCGGGCGCGCGGCTGCGCGACAAGCGCAACGGATTCAGCATCCCGCCCCAGCTGACCGCCGGCACGATCATCAACGCGATTCCGCGGCCGTGGTGGTGGTGGGACTTCCTGACCACACCCCCGCTGGAGTTCGCCTCGCTCTCGACGACCGGCGGCACCGTCGGCGAGCTGCTCGACTCGGCCATGGACCCGTCGATCAACTACGACGACCTCAAGATCATCCGCGACATGTGGCCGGGCAAGCTCGTCATCAAGGGCGTGCAGAACGTCGAGGACTCGAAGCGCCTCGCCGACCTCGGTGTCGACGGCATCCTGCTGAGCAACCACGGTGGACGCCAGCTGGACCGCGCCCCGATCCCCTTCCACCTGCTGCCGGATGTCGTGCGCGAGGTCGGCAAGGACACCGAGGTGATGGTCGACACCGGCATCATGAACGGCGCCGACATCGTCGCGTCGCTCGCCCTTGGAGCGAAGTTCACCCTCATCGGCCGCGCCTACCTCTACGGCCTCATGGCCGGCGGACGCGAGGGCGTCGACCGTGCGGTGCAGATTCTGTCTGACCAGGTTGTGCGCACCATGAAGCTGCTCGAGGTCGCCTCGATCGAGGAGCTCGAGCCGAAGCACGTTACCCAGCTGCAGTCGCTGGTACCGCGCGGTGGAGCTCAGCGGTGAAGGGGTTTCTGACCCCTCGGCTCTAATAAAGTTTCCCCGGCCGTCCACTGGTGGTAGGTGGGCGGCCGGGGAGCCATTACGACTCGAGTTGCTTGACCTCGTCCGAGTCAGGCCCGTCGGTCGCCACGCACGGTCCCTCGGACTCGATGCGCAGCTGACCGGTGATCGGCACGACGGTTAGCGTGATCCGGCTGGTCGACGTCGTCTTCGTGAGAATGCGG
>JBIIAR010000199.1:0-4820 GCA_044239765.1 Microbacteriaceae bacterium | reverse complement strand
TCTCGATGGTGGACATGCCGGCGCTGAACACCATCCAGTTCAACTGGGTCAAGTCGCAGCTGCCCGAGCACCCGCAGCCGGTGCCGCCGATCTTCGAGCCCGAGGTCGGCGCGCTCGCCGTCTCTCGTGTGGTGAAGACCCGCCGCCGCGTCACCTGGGTCGGCGAGATGACCTACGTCACCGTCATCGGCAACCGCATCGCGGCCCCCTTCGCCGACTGGTACCTTGCTCGCACCGGCTATTCCGGTCAGCAGTCCCCAGAGACGAAAGAGCCCATGCTCCCCACCAACCTCTACGAGCCGGTCGCGGGCGATCGTGGCGCCCGCGGACTGTTCAGCGAGAAGGCCAGCTCTGGGTCCCCGGCAACCTGGGCGATCGACCACCGCCGTGCCGTCGTCGCGGGTGCGGGCGCGCTCGCCGCGACAGCCGCGTTCCTGCTGCTCAGGAAGCGATGACCGAGGTCGATGCGGTTGTCGTCGGCGCCGGCCCCAACGGTCTGGCCGCCGCTGTCACCCTCGCGCGCGCCGGGCTCAGCGTCGCCGTCTACGAGAAGGCGCCGACAATCGGCGGGGGAGCCCGCACCGCAGAGCTGACGCTTCCCGGCTTCCACCACGACATCTGCTCTGCGGTGCACCCCATGGCGCTCGCCTCGGAGTTCTTTCAGCGCTTCGGCCTGAAGGACCGCATCGAGCTGGTGCTGCCCGAGCTCTCGTACGGCCACCCGCTCGACGGAGGTCGGGCGGGGCTCGCCTGGCACGACCTCGCACGCACCGCCGACGACCTCGGACGCGACGGCCGCGCATGGCGCAGGCTGTTCGCACCACTGGTGGAGCACGCGGATGAGGTCGGCCAGTTCACCGGCAACACCCTGCTGCGCGTGCCACGGCATCCGATCACGGCCGCACGCTTCGGTCTGCGCGCCCTCGAGCAGGGCAGTCCTCTGTGGAACACCCGCTTTCGCAACGACGAGGCTCCGGCGATGCTGGCCGGGGTCGCGGCCCACGCCATTCTGCCGATGCCGAGCCTCTCGACCGCGGGGGTGGCGCTGTCGCTCGGCACCTATGCGCACGCCCGCGGCTGGCCGATCCCGGTCGGCGGAAGTCAGGCGATCGTCGATGCGATGGCGGCCGACCTTCTGGCTCACGGCGGCGTCATCCACACCGGTGTGACGGTGTCGTCACTGGACGAGCTGCCGTCGCACCGCGTCGCGGTCTTCGACACGGATGTGCGCGCGATGAAGCGCATCGCCGCCTTGCCCGAGGGCTACGCCAACCGCTTTCGCTTCGGCAACGCCGCGGCCAAGGTCGACTTCGCCCTCAGCGGCCCGGTGCCGTGGGCGAACGACCACCTGCGGGAGGCGGGCACCCTGCACCTCGGGGGAACGCGCGCCGAGATCGCGGCGGGGGAGCGCGCGGTGGCCGCGGGCCAGCATCCGACTAAGCCCTACGTGCTCGTCTCGCAGCCCTCGACCTTCGACGCGACCCGTGCCCCCGAGGGCAAGCACGTGCTCTGGGCCTATACCCATGTGCCTGCCGGATCGACGGTGGACCCCACCGAGGCCATCACCGCCCAGATCGAGCGCTTCGCGCCCGGCTTTCGTGACCTCATTCTCGCGTCGGCGAGCCGCTCGGCCACCGAGCTGGAGGCGTACAACCCCAACTACGTCGGCGGAGACATCGCCGCGGGAGCGGCCGGCTTCGACCAGCTGCTGGCGCGCCCCGTGCTGCGCACCGATGCCTGGCGCACGCCGCGCAAGGGCGTGTACCTCGCGTCGTCGTCGGCGTCTCCCGGACCGGGGGTGCACGGCCTCGTCGGCTGGCACGCGGCCGGCAGCGCACTCACGCACGAGTTCGGTCTCACGTTGCCCGAACTGGGGGCGCAGCGCGGCTAGGTCACCTGTCAGCATGGGCGGGTGAGCCGCGAGACCAACCTTGGATCCATCGACTACAGCGCTCTCACCCAGCCGGTCGATCCCGCTGAGGTTGCTGCCTTCGAGGCAGAGACCAACGCCGGCGTTGTCAAGTGGATCCCAAGACGACAAGCGGGCGGCATTCGCCCCTGCTTCTCGTGCTCACTCTCGTCTTTCTCGGCGGCCCGCTGCTGCTCGCCACGCTGTTCCTCGGCTTCGGGCTGGTGAGCTGGCGGTGGGGTCCCGCCATCGCCTTCCTCCCCGCCTGCGTTGCCTTCTTCGCCTTCGCCTGCTTCTTCATCGTTCCCGCCCTCGTGGCGCCGCGTCGCAGATTCGACTGGGAGGAGCACTATCGGCTGAGTCGATTCGCCTGGGAGAACGGGCTCAGGTACACGACGGAGTCAGCGAAGCCGCGGTACCGGGGAGTGATGTTCGCGAACGCCCCATCGATCGTCTACAACCATCTCGTGCCGATGACCGGCCGATTCTTCAACATCGGCAACGTGCGGTACGGACAACGTGGCTCTGCCGACACGGCCATGTCGGAGGCAGCACACCGCGGCTTCGTCGCCGTGCACATCGGCGGGGCGCTTCCGCAGATCATCCTCGATGCGAGGGCCAACGACGGCCTGATGGGCGGTGTCGGCCTGCACCTGACCGGGCAGCCGACCGTCACGCTTGAGGGCGACTTCAGTGAGCACTTCACGCTCTACTGCCCGCCGGGCTACGAGCGCGACGCCCTCTACGTCCTCACCCCTGACCTCATGGTCGACCTGCTCGACGAGACGCTGCCCTTCGACGTCGAGCTGATCGGTGAGTGGATGTTCGTCTACGCGATGAAGCCCTTCGACCTGACGGATCCTGCGGTGCTCGCACGACTCTTTCGAATCGTGCAGACCGTCGGACGCCGCGCCGCGCGGCGGGCAAGCAGATACCGAGACGATCAGTACAGCTCGGCGCAGCGTGGTGCAGCCAAACCACAGGGGCCCCGATTGAATCTCCGGGTTCCGCGCGCTCTGCTAGCCCTCACCATCGTCTTCTGCGCCTCGCTGTCATGGATCCCGATCGGACTGTTCCTAGGCTTCGCGATCGTGCCGCTGTAAAAGTCTCACGGGTGATTGGCCGGTCGCGGTAGGCCATACTTAAGCTGCCCTCAATTTGAGCAGTGAAAGGCCCCGTCATGGACTTCGAGCAGATTCAGCAGAGTTGGACCACCTTCGGCATCGTTGCCGCCGCCGTGGTCGTTCTCATCATCATCCTCATCGTGTTTCTCTCTGGCATCAAGGTGGCCAAGCCTGACGAGGCGATCATTGTCACGTCGCGTCAGAAGCGCACCAAGCAGGACCCCGACGGGGAGGGCAACGCCGGTCAGCGCGTCGTCTTCGGCTCGCGCGTCTTCGTCAAGCCGATCGTCGAGGCGCACTTCAAGCTCAGCCTTCGCAGCCGCCAGCTCAACGTGCAGGCAACCGCGCAGACCCGCGATGCCATCACCATCAAGGTGAACGCCGTCGCGGTGGTCAAGGTCGGCGGCTCCGAGTCGATGGTGCGCGCCGCGGCCCAGCGATTCCTCAACCAGCAGGACCAGATCGAGTCATCGACCGAGGAGGTTCTGAGCGGTTCCGTACGTTCCATCGTCGGCCAGCTGACGGTGACCGAGATCATCACCAACCGCTCCGCCCTGCAGGGCCAGGTGCTCGAGGCGGTTCGCGACTCCCTTGACGTGCAGGGACTCCAGATCGACACCCTGCAGATCAAGGAGATCGACGACGACAACGGCTACATCCGCGACCTCGGTCGCGCAGAGGCCGCCCGTGTGAAGCAGGTCGCCGAGATCGCCGAGTCCGTGTCGCGTCAGGCGTCGGAGGAAGCCCGCATCAAGGCAGAGCAGGCCGTCGCCGAGTCGCAGCGCCAGCTCGACCTTCGCAACGCAGAGATTCTCAAGGAGACGGACAAGGCCCGCGCCGAGGCGGACTCCGCCCGACCGCTCGCCGAGGCCATCGCCCAGCAGGAGGTCGTCGTGCAGCAGGAGATCACCGCCGGCAAGCGCGTCGGACTGCGCCGCCAGGAGCTGGACGCCGAGATCAAGGCAGTGGCGGATGCCGAGGCCTACGCCATCGGCAAGAAGGCCGAGGCCGCCGCCACGGCCGCCGTCGCCGAGGCCAACGCCGACCGCGACGCCCGACGCTCGTCTGCCGAGGCCATCGAGGCCGAGGGCATCGCGGAGCGCAACCGTCGTCGCAGCGCCGCCGAGGCCGTCGAGGCTGAAGGTATCGCAGAGAAGAACCGCCGCATCGCGGCCGCCGAGGCACTGCGCGCCGAGGGTGAGGCCGAGGCCGAGTCGATTCGCGTGCGCGGTAACGCCGAGGCAGAGTCGGCACGCAACCAGGCCGACGCTCTCAACGAGCGCGCGATCGACCTGCTGCGCCAGCAGATCATCGCGCAGCTGCCCGAGATCGTTCGCGCCGCATCCGAGCCGATGGCCGGTATCGCCAACCTGACGATCCTCTCGAGCGACGGCACGAGCGGCACCGACTCGCTCGGCCGCGGCGTCGCGAGCCAGCTCGCCACCTCGACGCAGATCATCAAGGACCTCGTCGGCATCGACATCAGCGAGATCGTCACCGGTCGCGCAACGGGTCAGGCCGCCGGCGAGGCGATCAACGCGCCGTCGCCCCGCAAGGCTGCTGCGAAGCCGAAGGTCGTGCCGCCGGCCGAGTAGTGGCTAGTACCGCGGCTTGCGGTCGTCGCGACGCGGCGCGCGGTCCGGCTTGATCTCGATGAGCTTGCCGCTGATCCGCGTTGCCGCGAGGCGGTCGAGGGTCTCGCGGGGCAGATCGGCGGGCAGCTCGACGATCGAGAAGTCCGGGCGAATGTCGATGTGGCCGAAGTCCTCGCGGCCGAGTCCGCCCTC
>JBIIAR010000188.1:0-5118 GCA_044239765.1 Microbacteriaceae bacterium | reverse complement strand
ACGACACCGAGCGGACGCGCACCGCTGCTGCGGTGCTGAATGACCTCGGCGTGCCGCTGACCATTCACCAGCCGCGCTTCAGCATGTTCGACCGCCACATCGAGACCGAGGGCCTGCTGCCGGTGCTCGATGAGGTCGGCGCCGGCTCCATCGTGTTCTCGCCGCTCGCGCAGGGGCTGCTCACCAACCGCTACGCCGCCGGTACGGTGCCTGAGGGATCGCGCGCGTCGGAGGGCCGCTGGCTGCAGCCGGGCGCCATCGGCGACGAGTACCTCGCACGCGTCAAGGGCCTGACCGCGATTGCAGAGAAGCGCGGACAGAGCCTCGCGCAGCTCGCACTCACCTGGGTCTTGCGTCACCCGCAGGTGACGAGCGCGCTCATCGGGGCGTCATCCGTTGCGCAGCTGGAGGACAACTTCCAGGCGACACACGGGGCACCGCTCACCGACGACGAGATCACTTCTATCGAGGAGTTCGCAGTTCACGGCACGCAGCTTCGCTAGTGGGCTACCTCTTCTCCCTCATCGGCGCCGCCCTGTTCGGCGCCAACGGCAGCGTCACCAAGGTGATCGTCAGCGGTGGCCTCACCCCCCTGCAGCTGACGCAGTTTCGGGTGCTCGGCGGATGCATCATCACCGGCCTCGTGCTGCTCGTCATCGACCGCTCCGCCTTCCGCATCACGCGCAGGCAGGTGCTCATCATGGCGATCCTCGGCGTGACCGGGGTCGCCATTCTGCAGGCCTCCTACGCCGCGGCGCTCGAGCTGCTGCCCGTCGGCATCGCCCTGCTCTTCGAGTACACGGCCGTGCTGATGGTCGCGCTCGTCGCCTTCTTCTTTCTCAGAGAGAAGGTGAGCGCGCGCATCTGGGTCGCCATCGCCCTCGTGCTCGGCGGTCTGGCCGTCGTCGCGCAGATCTGGGCGAGCGAGCTCAACGTGATCGGCATCCTCTTCGCGCTCGTCGCGGCGGTGTCGCTGGCCACCTACTTTCTCGTGGGCGAGCGTCAGGTCGGTGCGACATCCCCGCTGGCCGTCGCCTTCTGGACCATGCTCTTCGCATCCGTCTTCTGGGCCTTCTTCAGCGGATGGTGGGAGCTGACCCCGGCGACCTTCGCCACCCCGGTCAGCCTCGACGGCAACCTCGCCGCCATCGTCGTGCCGCTGTGGGTTCCCCTGCTGTGGAACATCGTCATGGGCACCTTTCTCGCGTTCTTCTTCTCTCTGCTCGCGCTCAAGCACCTCTCGGCGACGGCCGCGGGAATCATCGCGTCATCCGAGATCATCTTCGCCTTCCTCGTCGCGTGGATCTGGCTCGGCGAGGGCCTCGACCCGCTGCAGCTGGGCGGCGCGGCCGTCGTGCTGGCGGGCATCATCCTCGCCCAGACGGCGCGGGCCAACAAAGTCGTGGACGCCGACCTCGCGCTGGCGCCCGTGTCCGACTAGACCGCACCGACGGATGTCGGAGGCGTCTCCTACAATCGAACATACATTCGATAGCGCCTAGCAAGGAGACCCGCATGCCCACGCTCGTTGACTCCATCGCCCTCGTTGAGCTGGGGGACGCCCTGTGGCGCGTCACCCGTCCCGACGGCGACGTGCTCGGGTACGTCGAGTCTTTTGAGGCCTCCGGCGGTACGCGCTACCGTGCGAAGAGGCACCTCACGTCGCAGCGGCGCTTCGTGCCGATCGGAGAGTTCTGGGTGATGAGCGAAGCGGTGGATTGCTTCCGCTGACTCCCGCGGCAGTACGCACTGGCTGGCACCTGCTCCTAGGCTGACGGCATGAGTGAAGCCCTCCTGCTGCTGATCATCGTCGGAGCGGTGGGCCTGACCGCGATTGCGCGCAGCAAGGGTATCCAGGCCGGCCTCGTCATCGTGGTGGTCGCGGCAGGCATCTCGTTCATCCCAGGGCTGGAGCGCCTCGAGCTGGAGCCTGAGTTGATTCTCGGCCTGGTTATGCCGCCGCTGCTCTACTCGGCGACGCAGAGCTTCTCGTTCTTCAGCTTCGTGCGATACCTGCGGCCGATCGTGGGTCTGGGCCTCGGGCTTGTGCTGGTGACGGCGCTCGCGGTGACAGGTCTCGTCAACTGGCTGGTGCCGTCCATCGGGTTTGCCGGTGCGCTCGTGCTCGCCTCGACCGTCGCTCCGCCCGACACCGTGACGACCGTCACCCATGGCAAAGAGCTGGGGCTGAGCAAGAAGGTCATCGCAATTCTCACCGGCGAGAGCCTCGTCAACGACGCGACAGCCCTCGCCCTCTTCGCCTATGCGGTCGCGCTCGCGGCCGGCACCGACAGCTTCATCGACAGCCCAGTCTGGCTGCTCGTCTACGCGGCGGGCATCGGACTGGTGGTGGGCGGCGTGCTCGGCAACATCGCCTCGCAGGTGCGGCTGCGCATCGCCAACCCCACCCTCGAGGCCGTCGTCAGCCTGCTCGTGCCCTTCACTGCCTACCTCGTCGCCGAGCAGCTGCACGCGTCGGGGGTGCTCGCGGTCGTGATGGCGGGCTTCTCTGTCGCCATCGCCTCGGCGTACGGCGACGCGCGCACGCCTTCCCGTTCCAGCCATCTCACCCGGCTCACCGAGCGCAGCCTCTGGCCCGTCGTCGACACCCTGCTCGAGAGCTTCGTCTTCGCCTACATCGGCCTGCAGCTGCGCTTCGTCATCGAGGAGCTTCTCGACTCGGGCGACGACGTTGGCGCGACGATTCTCGCTGCCGGTCTCGTGCTGCTGGTCGTCATGCTCGTGCGGGTCGTCTATGTCTACGTCATCTTCACGCGCACCGCGATCGGTGTGAAGCTGCGCACGAGACAGCTGGAGCGCAGCAACCGCGCGCGGCTGCGCGACGCCTACGAACGACGACAGCGCCGCAACCGGGGCCGTCGCGAGCGGCGCCCACCGATCGTGCTCGCGTGGAAGGAGCGCCTGCTCGTCTCGTGGACGGGCATGCGCGGCATCGTCACGCTGGCTGCGGCGGCGGCGATTCCGGCGACGACCGCGGCCGGCGAGGACTTCCCGGGACGCGCCGCTATCCAGTTCATCGCCTTTGTCGTCGCGATCGGCACCCTCGTCATCCAGGGCGCCACGCTGCCCCTGCTCGCCAGATCGCTCAAGATCGACACCACCGACGAAGACCGGGAGGAGCGGGACGGCATCGCCGCCGCCGAGGCAGCCGCGGTCGGCGACACCCCGGCCGAGCAACGCCGCGCGGTGTCGATGGCCGTCGTGCAGCGCGAAGTGGACGACGAGTTCGCCCGCATCGTCGTGGCGCGCATCGACCTGCAGCAGGCCGCCGACGAGGCGGCGCAGCGCGAGTCAGGTCACTGACGCACGCTCGCGAAAACGGCTGAAAACCCCCATAGGCGACGGAGCATCGCGGCGATACCCTGAACTGCCCTCGGCGGATTCGCCAGGCAAGGCCACATTGTCTGCCCGGCCGTCAACCTCCGACGGCCCAGGATCCGTCAGGTTAACGTGAACCCGAAATCGTCGATTCTCGCCCCCGCGCTCATAGCCGGTGCCGCCGTGGTGGCAGCCGCCGCGGTCGGAGCGACCCTCGCCCTCAGCGGAGTCATCTCACGCCCTGAGGTGATCGATCCGCTAACGACAACCAGCATTGATGCTCGCACCGCTAACGCCTATGACTGCGCCAGCGGGGCAGTCATCTCGACGCTCAACGCCGGCCAGCGGGTGCTCATAGTTTCACGAAGCGCCGAAGGCGATTGGGTGGGGGTGCGCAACCCCGCAACCACCTCCCAGACCCTCTGGTTGCCGAGGTCAGTGCTGACCCTCGACGAAGGCGAGGCTCTTGCACAGGATCTGCCGATCTCCGGCGCCTGCCCTTCGGCCTCAGTCGTCGTTGACGTCGACGTTGACACGCCCCTCGTCGCGCCTGATGATCAGCCTGAAGCAGCTCCCGCGGTCGATTCCGTTGCACCGTCGCTCAGCGCGTTCGCTGCCGGGCCGACCCAGATCTCGTGCATGACCGGAACCCCGTGGCCGACGAACTCGCAGCTCTCACTCACCGCCACGGATGCCGCAGGGGTCGCTGCAGTCGACCTCACCTGGTCGGGCAGCTACACCGGCAGTGCCACTATGCAGGCCAGCGGCACGACCTGGTCGTTCACCTTCGATGCGTCCGGGCCCGGTGACAAGGGGACGGTGGTCTTCAGCGCGGTCGCAGTCGACCCCTCAGGCAATCGCAGTTCCCCCGCCACCGTCTCTGTGTCCGTCGATTGTCTGGTGTGATCTCGATGACCTCCCTCGCTCGCCGCCCCTGGTTCGTGATTACCGCCACCCTCGTCGCTGTCGCGGTCGGCGTCGGCGCCTATTTCGTCGCAGCGCCGTTTGCGCCTGCCGAGCACCGCGCGCCCGAGCTTGTCGACGCGTGGGCTCTTGGGCCCCATGACGGGCTCAGCCCCCTCGACGAGACGACAGAGTCTGACGGCGCTGACTCGGCGACTGAGCCGCCCACTGCCGTGGTCGCGACCTCGGAGGGCGGGCCAGAGGCCGTGATCGGTGCGGCCGTGGCCGAGCGTCTGGCCGCTTTCGATACCCGAATCCTCACGGGTGACGCAGACCTCACATTGCCGGGCATCACCCGCAGCGCACTGGGGCTTGGCGCAACGGACCCATGCGCGGCATTGGTCGTCTCGGGCGCCGAATGCCCCGCCGGAGCCCGCGCCACGGTGCTCGACACCAGCTGGGAGTCGACCCTGCTGGTGCGGGCGAGCTACCAGTCCGACTGCGCAACGGCGCCGTCCGGCACTGTCGCGGCGATCTTCGAGGTCTACACGACGCATCCAGTCAATCTGCGCATCTCCTATGACGTGGGCGACGAGACCCGCCGCGAGAGCACCACCACCAGCGACACGGCACGCAGCGCGTGGGAGACCGGGGGCGGCGCCGACTGGGTCAGCCACTGCATCACCCTGCCTGACGTGCCCGCGGGGTGGAGCGACACCGTGCTCATCGAGGCCACCGACGAGCTTGGCACCTACACGCAGACCGAGGCCTTCGTGTCGAATGTGCGCCCCGCCATGGTGCCGCCCTCCTGGATCGAGCCCATAACCCCGAGTGCCGTGATGGTCTCGATTCCGACGAAAGATGTGAGCAGCGTGC
>JBIIAR010000187.1:0-5138 GCA_044239765.1 Microbacteriaceae bacterium | reverse complement strand
CCTCACTATCGAGCAGCAGGACTGGGCCGACGCTCTTTCGAAGCTGACCACAGCACTGCCCGATGCCGAGAATACTCCTGACGTCGTGGAGATCGGGAACACCTGGTCGCCCACGTTCACGAACGTCGGCGCATTCAGCGACATCAGCGACATCCACGAGGAGCTCGGTGGCGACAAGCTGCTGCCCTCGTTCGTCGAGGTCGGCAAGGTCGACGGCGCCAACTACGCCGAGCCGTACTACTTCGGCAGCCGCTACATCTTCTACCGCAAGGACATCTGGGCCGCAGCAGGCCTCTCGGTCCCGACCACCCTCGAGGAGTTCAACGAGAGCGTTGCGACCCTCAAGGCAGCGGGCCAGTCGGGGTTCTACATCGGCGGTGAGGACTGGCGCAACGGTGTGTCCTGGATCTTCGCCAACGGCGGAGAGCTCGCCACGAAGGACGGCGACACCTGGAAGTCCAGCCTGAGCGACCCGAAGACCATCGAGGGCCTGGAGCAGCTGCAGGCGGTCTTCACCGACGCGTCGCTCGCCCCGGTCACCGAGGCCGACTCGACCCCGTGGGTCAACATCAACAACAACGCCGCAACGGGTGCTCCCGAGGCAGCGACGATCATTGCCCCCGGATGGGCGCACTGGTCGATCGGTGACCTCACCCCGGACCCCGCGGATGCCACCAAGACCATCGCCACCTGGAACGACGACGTGTTCGGCGTCTTCGTTCTCCCCGGTGTCGACGGTGGAGCAGCCCCGGTCTTCGCCGGAGGCTCGAACATCGCCATCTCGGCGGCCAGCAAGAACCAGAGCGCGTCTCGTGAACTCCTGAAGATCATCTTCTCGGAGGAGTACCAGACCCTTCTCGGTGAGAACGGCCTCGGCCCGGCAAACCTGGACTACGCCTCCGCACTCGGAGACGACCAGTTCGCCACGGCCCTTGTCGAGTCCGCTGCTGACTCCAAGCTGACCCCCGCCGCACAGGGCTGGGCAGCTGTCGAGGGCTCCGGCCTGCTGGAGGAGTTCTTCGGCAAGGTCAACGGAGGCGGCGACATCACCGCTCTCGCCGCAGAGTACGACGCCAAGATCGACGAACTGATCAACGGCTAGCTCCACCGCGCACAGCCCCTGCTGGGCGGCACCGCCGCACGTGTGCCGCCCAGCAGGTACCATCCCCACCTACTTCTGAGCCTTCGAGAGAGGAGAGTCCGTCATGTCCGCCATCACGTCTGAGACTGCCCGCCGACGCAAGGTTCGCGCGCCGTACTTCCTCCTCGTTCCGGCCATCGCGATCCTGCTGCTCGGCATGGGCTACCCCGTCATCTGGCAGGTCGTCACCTCGCTGCAGGAGTACGGCCTTGCCCAGCAGTTCGGCAAGCCCGCCCCTTTCGTCGGCCTCGAGAACTACATCGAGCTCGCTGGCAACGCCGACCTCTGGTGGGTCGTGCTGCGGTCGCTTCTGTTCTGCGTCATCACCGCATTCCTCACCCTCGCGGTCGGAGCCCTGCTCGCCCTGCTCATGGCGGCCGTCAACAAGGCGGCCCGGCTGATACTGCAGGTCGGCCTTCTGCTCGCCTGGGCGATGCCGGTCGTCGCCGCCATGACCGTCTGGATCTGGCTCTTCGACCGCCGTCGCGGCGTCATCAACTACCTTCTCGACATGATCCCGGGTGTCGAGATGAACCGCTTCGACTGGCTCTCGCAGCCCTCGACCTTCTTCGTCGTCGCGAGCATCATCGTCATCTGGATGTCGGTGCCCTTCGTCGCCTTCTCGATCTACGCCGGCCTCACCCAGGTGAGCGAAGAGGTGCTCGAGGCCGCCCAGCTCGACGGCGCGACCGGATGGCAGCGCTTCTGGTTCATCATCGCGCCCATGATTCGCCCGGTCATCGCCATCGTGCTGCTGCTGCAGCTCATCTGGGACCTGCGCGTCTTCACCCAGATCACGATGCTGAAGGACGCGGGCTCCAAGTCGGGCGACTTCGACCTTCTCGGCACGTACATCTACAAGCTCGGCACCAGCTCGCAGGACTTCGGCATGGCGTCGGCGGTGTCGATACTCGTGCTGGGGATCACGATCGCGCTCAGCTGGTTCTACATCCGCAGCCTTCTCAAGGAGGACCAGGCATGACCGCCGCGCGCTGGAGCTTGGAGCGAGGGCCATTTCTGGCCCTCGCTGCGACGCCAGCGCCGAGCGCGCTGTGCGCACTCGGTGTGAACAGGAGTTGTGAAAGATGAAGTTCCGTAAACCGCTGCTCAGCGCCCTCGCCATCGTCATCGCCCTCGTCTGGGTCTTTCCGGTCTACTGGATGGTCAGCTCGTCGTTCATCCCGACGATCCAGCTGCAGTCGTTCATTCCGACCTTCTTCCCGTCGCCCGCGACGATCTCGAACTACGTGGGAACGGTCGCCGACGGCAGCTTCTTCACGGCGCTCGGCATGAGCCTGGCCATCACCCTGACGGTCGTGTTCTTCTGCCTCATCTTCGCCTTTCTCGCGAGCGTCGCGATCAGCCGCTTCCGCTTTCGGGGGCGCACCAGCTTCGTCATCGCGGTGCTGGTCGTGCAGATGCTGCCGGCCGAGGGCCTCTTCATCGCGCAGTACAAGATGGTGTCGAGCGTCGGGCTTCTCGACTCGGTCATCGGCGTGAGCATCATCTACATCGCCTCGGTCGTGCCCTTCACGATCTGGATGCTGCGCGGCTTCGTCGCCGGCGTTCCGGCCGACCTCGAGGAGGCCGCCATGGTCGACGGGCTCAGCCGCTTCGGTGCCTTCATGCGCATCACCTTCCCGCTGCTGGCCCCCGGCCTCGTCGCCTCCGGTGTCTACGCCTTCCTGCAGGCGTGGAACGAGTTCACCGTCGCCCTCGTGCTGCTTCCCTCGGAGTCGGCGCACACGCTGCCGCTCTGGCTGCGCGGCTTCGTTCAGGCGAGCGCCACCAAGGAGACGGACTGGGGGCAGGTCATGGCTGCCTCGACCCTCGTCGCCGTTCCGGTCATCATCTTCTTCCTCATCGTCCAGGGTCGGCTGACCTCTGGGCTCGTTAGCGGAGCGGTCAAGGGATGATCTCGACAAGCTCGATCCGCTCTCACAAGCCGGGTGGCGCGGCGAATGCCGACCAGGGATTGACGTTCGCGCGCGCCGCCCACCCTCTCACCTCGCGACACAGGAGCACCACATGACGTCCCACGAGCTACGCGTCGGCGTAGACATCGGCGGCACCAAGACCGAGGCGGTGCTCGTCGACGCGACGGGCGCCGTGCAGGCCAGCCTGCGCATCCCGACGGGCTACGGCTCGGACGAGGTGGTCGCCTCGGCGGTTGCCGCCGTGACCGCGGTGGCGGGAGAGGTGCTCGGCGACATCCGCTCGATCGGCGTGGGCATCCCCGGCACGGTCGACTCGGCCAGTGGCCTGGTGTCGCACGCGATCAACCTGGGCGTCGAGCGGCTTGAGCTCGGCTCCACGCTCTCGCAGCACTTCGGCCGGCCGGTGCGGGTGGAGAACGATGTGAATGCCGCCGCTCTCGGTGCCTTTCACCTGACGGGGCAGCCGGCCACGGCATCCGTCGGGTATCTCAACCTGGGCACGGGACTCGCGGCCGGTCTCGTGCTGCGTGGTGAGCTGTGGCGCGGTGCCCGTGGGGCCGCCGGCGAGATCGGACACGTGCTCGTCGACCCACTGGGTCCGCTCGATCTCGACGGCCAGCGCGGTGGGCTCGAGGTCGTGGCCAGCGGCAGCGGCATCGCGCGCCAGTGGGCCACCGGTGAAGCCAACCCGGTGACCGCCGTGCTCGACGCGGCGGATGCGGGCGACGCCAGAGCCGCAGAGATTCGCCGCCGCCTCTTCGAGGGCGTCGCCGCCGCGGTCAGGATTCTCGTGCTCACCGTCGACGTCGACCACGTGATCATCGGGGGAGGCCTCGCGAAGCTCGGACCGCGCCTGATGGACGGCGTTCAACTCGTCATCGATGGGTGGGAGGCGCAGTCGCCCTTCATCCGCTCGCTCGAGCTGGGTACGCGCGTCATGCTGATTCCGTCTGACGCCCCGGTCGCCGCGCTCGGCGCCGCCCACCTCGGAGCCCTCGATGGCTGAGGTCGTCATCGTCGGATCCGCTGACGAGGCCGGCGCGATCGCGGCCGACACCATCGCCGCGCTGATCGCATCCACACCGGATGCCGTGCTCGGCTTCGCCACCGGATCCACCCCCCTGAGCACCTACGCCGCTCTCGCGGCGCGCGCCCTCGACCTCACGGCCGTGCGCGGTTTCGCCCTCGACGAGTACGTCGGCCTGCCCGTGGGTCACCCCGAGAGCTACCGCGCCGTCGTCGACCGCGAGGTGGTCGAGCCACTCGGGCTGCAGCAGCGCAACGTGCGGGTGCCGGGTGACGACGGACTGCCGCTGTCGGGGGCGGGGGAGCGCTACGAGGCCGACATCCACGCGGCCGGCGGCGTTGACCTGCAGCTGCTCGGCATTGGCCGCACCGGCCACATCGGATTCAACGAGCCGGGCTCATCGCTTGCCTCGCTCACCCGCGTGAAGACCCTCACCGAGTCGACGCGCGTCGACAACGCGCGCTTCTTCGAATCGATCGAGCAGGTGCCGACCCACTGCATCACCCAGGGACTCGGCACGATCCTGCGTGCGCGCCACCTGGTGCTGCTCGCCTTCGGCGAGTCGAAGGCAGCCGCGATCGCCAGCGCCCTCGAGGGACCGGTGTCGGCCAGCACTCCCGGATCCGTCGTTCAGCTGCACCCGCGTGTGACGGTCATCGTCGACGAGGCGGCGGGCGCGCAGCTCGAGAACGCCGACTACTACCGGTATGCGTGGGCGCACCGGCTCGACTGGGAGCGCTAGCTAGTTCGTCGTCGTCCAGACGCCGGCAGCGGACGTCCAGTGCAGCACGGCATTCTGGAATGTCTGGGTGCAGCCGCTCGCAGAGCACACATCGGCGGCTGTCGGCCATCCGAGGCTGCCCAGCGGCCCGCCCACCCGAGAGAACTCGGTGAGGAAGACGCCGTACACGGCCCAGGTGCCAGCGGTCGAGGAGAACACGGTCGTCGACTGGAACATCTGCGAGTAGCCGGTTCCGACGGCCACGGCGTCGGCGCGGGGGTAGCCGGGTGCGACGCCGGGGCCGCCGCGGGC
>JBIIAR010000009.1:0-19179 GCA_044239765.1 Microbacteriaceae bacterium | reverse complement strand
ATGTGGGCGGCATCGCCGGGACTGGCTCCCGCCGCCGCACCCTGCTGGGCGTCAGCCTCTTCATCGCCGGGTTCGCGGCGGTGTTCGTGGCCTACGGGGCCGCGTTCGGCGCCCTGGGCTCCTGGCTGATCCTGTGGCAGGCGGCGGTGACGCGGGTGATGGGGCTGCTCCTGATCCTCATGGGCGCCGTCTTCCTCGGGGCACTGCCGGTGCTGCAGCGCACGGTGCGGCTGCCACTGGCCCCCGTCACCGGGATCGCCGGGGCGCCGCTGCTGGGCATCGTCTTCGGGCTCGGCTGGACGCCGTGCCTGGGCCCCACGCTGGCGGCGATCTCCGCACTGAGCATCGACACCGGCTCAACCTGGCGCGGCGCCCTCTTGGCCCTGTCCTACTGCGTGGGGCTCGGCGTCCCCTTCCTCGCACTCGCTTTCGGGTTCGGGTGGGCCTCCACCGCGATCGGGCTGCTGCGCCGCCACATCCGCCTGATCAACATCATCGGCGGCGCCGGGCTGATCGCGATCGGGGTGCTGATGGTCACCGGGGTGTGGACGGCGTGGGTGTACCAGCTGCAGTCGCTCATCGGGGGTGTCGTCTTGCCCGTCTGATCACTGGAGGGCGGCCGCGGCCGGGACCGCCTCCGTGTACTGGGACGACGCCTGGCACACCAGCCTGCGCTGCGCACAGTGCCTTGATCCCGACCCGCCTGCCCTTCACCGATCCGGCCCCGGCCGCAGGGCGGGCCAACAGGCGATCGGGCAGCTGAGCGAGACGGTGGGATAGGAGGGCGTATTCGTCGAGTCGCTTGTGCTGCCCGGTCCGGGCCTCTGATTCGTGTACGCGCAGTTCGACGACTTCGGGCGCACCGTGGAGACTTGGCTGCCGGTCGACTCGGGACTCACGAGGACAGTGAGCGAGATGCGCGACCTCTACGAGCCGATCGGCCCAGCCGGAAGCCAGCCGACGGGGTAGGCAATTCTCATCAGCGCGCTGCACGCGGAAGCTGGCAGGTTCCTGTAGGCCGCCGCCGTCCGCATGCGGGACGGCCTCTCTCGGGAGGCTGCAGGACGCGATCGCGTCCAGCAGACCAACGGATCGCGGAGTCTACGGCAGTCGAAGCTTCGCGTCAGAGCTCATCGAAATCGCCCTGCTCGGGGTCGTGGCGCAGTTATCACGTCTGGATGTCCTGACGGCTAGATGGGCGTGGTGTAGCTGCCGATCATGCCCTGAACGCTCAGGATGATTGCGCTCCATATCCCGGTGACCATGAGCAGACCCAGCGCCACGAGGATCCCACCCCCGATGAGGTTGATCGCTCGGATGTGCCGCCGCACGAGGGCGAGTGCCCGAGTGGCCCAGCCGAACCCGAGGGCGAGCAGAAGGAACGGGATCCCGATGCCGAGGCAGTAGGCGAGACCGAGAGCGGCGCCGCGCCACGGGCTCCCGCCGGTGAGGCTGAGTGCGACCACTGCGCTGAGGGTTGGGCCGATGCATGGCGTCCAGCCGAGTCCGAACACCACGCCAAGGAGGGGAGCGCCCGCGATGCCGACGGTGGGTGTCCACGAGGGTTTGGCAGTGCGTTGGAGAACGCTGAGCCAGCCTGCCATCACCAGCCCCATCACGATCACGATGGCTCCGAGCACCCGGATTAGCAGTCCCTGCCATTGGACCAGCCAGGACCCGATGGCGCCGAACGCGGCGCCGTATGCGACGAATACCGCGGAGAACCCGAGGATGAATAGCATCGTCCCGAGTGCAATCCTGTGACGGGCGCCAGGCGCTCCCGGATCCGCCAGGCCTGACACATAGCCGAGGAACCCGGGCACCAGGGGCACCACGCAAGGCGAGAGGAACGAGACGAGTCCGGCGACGAGGGCCAGGGGCAGAGCGACGACGAGAGCGCCGGAGAAGACGGTTTCCGCGAAGTAGCGGGCGACGTCGTTCATCCGAAGGCCGCTGAGGCACGTCTCCGGGCTGGATGCGGATGGCTCACTTCGATAGCTCCGCCGCGACTGCCGCCTCGAGGTCGGCGTACGCGGTCAGCGCCACCGGGCGGTCGTTGATGAAGAACGTCGGAGTGCTGGAGACCCCGAGAGCCCGGCCGTCGTTGAAGTCAGCGAGAACGCGCTCGAGCGTCGTCGGATCGGCAACGTCGGCATCGAACTTCGCCATGTCGAGCCCAAGCTCCTCTGCGAACGTGCGGAACAGGGGCGCCTGCGACTCGGCGCTCTCGCCCCACTGCGCCTGGGTCTCGAACATGCGGTGATACATCGGCTCGAGCTGCCCCTGTCGCGCCGCGGCCTCTACAGCGACTGCCGCATTCTGCGAGTTCTGGTGGGATGGCAGCGGGAAGTAGCGCACGATGTAGTTGATCTGGCCGTCGAACCGCTCTCGTAGAGACTCCACGTAGGGGTAGAAGGCGCCGCACGACTCGCACTCGAAGTCGAGGAACTCGACCACGGTCACTTTGGCGTCGGGCACCTCGTCGAGTCGGTGGCTGTCGTCGCGAGCCGTCACCGCGAGTCCGGTGCCGGGGTCGACGGCTACTTCGGCGGTGCTGTCCTGCCGCTGGATTATGGCGTTGACGATGATCACGAGGACCAGGGCGACGATCACCGCCGTGGCGACGAGCCCGATCTTGAAGGTGCTGCTGGATTTGCGTTGCGTTGAGGGATTCATTTCTTTCCAAAGGTCGATTGCAGGCGCGCTATTGAGCGCGTGCGGAATAGGAACGGTGAGGCAGCTGAGCTGCGCTTGCCGGCCTAGGTGCGACTGATGGAAAGAAGGTGAAGGGACGGCGACCTCAGCGCGGGCACGAAGGCTGGCATGTGGATCGCGGCCGATACCCTGAATGCACGAGTTCTCAACGTCCCCGGCACCCTGTGACCCAGGGACATGATGCGCACGATCAGGCCGACGGCGCAGCATAGGGCGATCACGATGCACGCGGTGGAGACCAGACCCGCCATGTCATCCTGATTCGCCACGCCGAGGAGCAGGCCTGAACCGGGCACGGATGCGACGTCGGCGGTCACCGCGGACCCTGCCGCGGCTCTCGCGTCGTGACTGTCGCCGGCCGCGCCCAGAAGAGCTGCGGCGATGACTGCGGCTGCGCTGCCGACCAGCAGCGTGCGGCGCGTGAGAGAGAGCATTGCTGCTCGAAGCCGGCCGGACATGGACTCATCGTATTGGGCGGATGCTGGGAAGGCGGCGCACGCGGTCAAAGTATGTAAAACTGTTCATATGTTCATGTTTAGCCGGACGGCTGTTCACTGATGGCCGAGGGCCACGCGCACGCGAGTGCGGCCACCGCGGGCGGGCGGCATCGCCGTCCGCTTTTCATCGCTTTCGGGTTGACCGCGGCTTACATGGTGGTCGAGTTCGTAGTGGGTTTCTCGGTGAACTCCCTTGCCCTGATCTCGGATGCCGCGCATATGGGCACGGACGTGCTGGGCCTGGGCATGGCGCTGGCGGCGATCACCCTCGCCAGCAGGCCCGCCACCAGTCAGCGCACCTTCGGCTTCTACCGCCTGGAGGTGCTGGCGGCACTGGCCAATGGCATCCTGCTGTTTGCCGTCGCCGGGTACGTGCTGTTCGAGGCGATCCAGCGGTTCACCGAACCACCGGACGTGCCCGGGGCTCCCCTCCTCGTCACCGCCGTGATCGGTCTCGTCGTCAACCTCATCAGCTTCCGTCTGCTCATGTCCGGCGCCAAGGAGAGCCTTAACGTCAAGGGCGCCTACCTCGAGGTCCTCGGCGACCTTCTGGGCTCGCTCGGCGTGATCGCAGCGGCGATCATCCTCTTCACAACTGGCTGGGCCTATGCCGACCCGATCATCGGAGTCGGTATCGGACTCTTCATCCTGCCGCGGACGTTCAATCTCACCCGGCAGGCACTGCGCATCCTTCTCGAGGTCGCTCCTCCGGAGATGAAGATGGAACAGCTTCGCGCGGACGTCCTGAGCGTGCCCGGCGTGGTGGAGATCCACGACCTGCATGTCTGGACGATTACCTCGGGCATGGACAGCGCCAGCGGCCACATCGTCATCGAACCCGAGGCGGACTACCCCGTCGTGCTGGAGAAGGTGATCGCGGTTCTGCGAGACGACCATGGTGTCTCCCACGTGACCATCCAGTGCGAGCCCGTTGGCTTCGACGAGTCGGCGAACCCGGTCTGACGCGGTCTACCCTGTGAAGGTGAACACCAACGGGCTGCCCGGCGAGACGGCACGGCGCACGGTCAACGCCAGTCAGGTGACGGCCGCCCGATCGCTTATGCCCCACCAGGACGAGATCGTCGACCTAGCGGATGTCTTCCACCTCCTTGGTGATCCGAATCGGGTGCGCATCCTCATCGCTCTCGCCGCAGGCAGCATGGCCGTGCGCGACATCGCGGCGGTCGTCGAGCTGTCCGAATCCGCGGTGTCTCACGCGCTTCGGCTACTGCGCGCCCATCGCGTGGTGACGGTAGAGCGGGAGGGCCGCGTCGCCTACTACGCCCTCGCCGACGAGCACGTGCGTGAGCTGCTCCGGCTGGCGCTTGAGCACATCGGGCACTCCGTCCTCATGCACCCGGCGCCACCTGCCGCCAAGGACCCGGAGGACTGCCAGCGGCCGCATGAGGGATCGAGCTCCGGGTCATGATCTCGCGCTCTCTGCCCGCGCTTCGGCTCCGCCGAGCACCTAGACGGCGAGCACGATACGCCGTGCTGATCGTTGTGGCGCTCTTGGGCCTTCTCCTCGGCATCGTCGCCACCCACCACTCAGAGATGCTTCAGGCTCCAACCTCGGCTCAACCGGCCAGCCAGCACGACGACAGTGCCTCAGCGTCGGCCGCCGACAGTGCCTCGCCCGCCGCGGTAGCCGCGATCGCGCTCATAGGCGTATGCCTGGCCCTTCTCACCTGCGGTGTGGCAGGCCTCGCTGCGGCGATGCGCTTCCAACGCCCAACGGTGCTATCGCGCTCGAGCTCGAATCCCATCCGGCTGCCACCGCTACTGAGCCGCGACCGCACCCCGCAGCAGCCATCACTCGTAGCACTCTCCGTCAACCGCACCTAGACCGGCCGGCCGCCGACCTCGGCATCCCTAGCCCTCTACTGGACTGAGCACGTCCGCAGCGCCCTCGCGCGCTCCCGACTGCTCCGCGACGACTGGAACTCTCTTGACTGACCCCACAAGCTCGAACACCCTCACGAAGATCGCCGTCGGCTTCTCAGCCGTCATCGGACTACTCATACTCATATTCGTTATCGCCGCCACCGTTCACCAGCTCTCGGACAACGGCTCACTGGGCCAACCGGGCCATCTCGCGTCGACCGTTGAAGCCCGATCATGACTGTGAGCGAGGATCCGCCAGCGGCGATAGCTGACTTCCCCGGACGCAAGCTCGGTGTCGTCGGCCTGCTCCTCTCCATGACAATCGGCGTCGTGGGACTCATTGTCAGCGCCGTGGCCCTGGTGGTGTCACGGCGGGACGGACGGCGAAATGCGCCCGCACTCACCGGCATTGTGATCGGAATAGCGTGGACGGTCGCCTTCGCGGCAGCGATCTGGTTCTTCTCGCAGTACATCGCCGGCAACATCGGGCCCTGCGCCGAGCTCGAGCCGTCTGCGGAGACCACGAAGAGCTACGCATGCGAGAGGTAACACTGCCGCTGCTCAATCCGGACGACCCCGTCTGGATCCCGACGGCACCTCCAGGCCTCTCCGAGTTCCTCGCCTTCTCGCCACAGCCGCTGCCCGTGCTGCCGGTAATCGGGATGCTCATGGCCGTCGCCTACGTGGCAGGAGCCGTCAGGCTCTGGCGGACAGGGAGACGATGGCCAGTAGGCCGCACTGTGCTGTTCCTCGCCGGATGCGCCCTCACGATCGTGGTCACCGGTGCAGGAATCGAGGGATACGGCTTCACACTCTTCTCGGTGTTCATGTTTCAGCAGCTCACACTCATGATGGCGATACCGCCGCTACTGGTGCTCGGTGCCCCGGGCACGCTACTGCTGCGAGCACTGCCGCATGCCGGGCCCGGGCCGCTCATACACAGGGCCGCGATCACCGCCCTGCGATCTCGGGCTGCGCGGTTCCTGATTCACCCCGGCTTCGCGCTGCCCGTGTTCCTCATGAGCTTCTACGGGCTCTACCTCGGCGGCTTGGCCGATTTCTTCCTAGCCTCGTGGATCGGCCACATCGCGCTCGAGGTCTTCTTCCTCGCTGCGGGGATCATCTTCACCGTGCCGGTTCTCAGCCCCGATCCGCTGCCACGCAGGCAGGGTTACGGCGGCCGGCTTCTGGATCTATTCGGGGAGATGGCACTTCACGCCTTCTTCGGCGTCATCGTCATGATGGCGGCAGCGCCCCTGGTGAAGGTGTTCGCCGACCCACCCATCCCCTGGGGGATCGACCCCCTCTACGACCAGCAGATCGCCGGCGGGCTGTCCTGGTCGTACGGCGAGTTCCCCACGCTGATCATCCTTCTCTACCTGCTGCCGAGGTGGTTCAACCACGACACATCGCGCGCGCGGGCCGCCGACCGCCACGCGGACGCACACGGCTCCCCTGACCTGGACGCGTACAACGAGTACCTGGCTCGCCTCCGCGAACGTGACCAGCGGAGCGGGCGGGACGGGCGGGACGGGTAACAGCCCCGCTAAACCGAGACGCCCTGGTTGCGGAGGTAGGCGATGGGATCGGTCACCACCCCGTTGAGAAGTATCCCAAGATGGATGTGGCAGCCCGTTGCTCCGCCCGTTGCACCGGCCCGGGCGATCTGCTGGCCCACGCCGACAGTCTCGCCCTTGCGCACCAGGAGCCCTCCGTTCTGGATGTGCCCGTACGCGGTCGAGACACCGTCGCCGTTGCTGATCTGGATGTAGTTGCCGTACACGCCATTCCACCCCGAGTAGGTGACCGTTCCACCATGCGCGGCGAAAACTGCGGCTCCACAGCCCGCAGAGAAATCAACACCAAGATGGTAGGAGGTTCCAGTGCCGCCGAAAGGATTCGGCCGGTAGCCGAACTGGCTGGTGATGCGGCCACCACCCGGCTTGGCCCACCCGGAGGCACTGATCGCGCCTGCACCGAGCTGGGCGGCCGCATCTGCAGCTGCTTTGACGCCTGCGAGGTAGTCCGCCTCGGTGGCGGCTCTGCGTTCCGTGAGCACGACGAGCTGGGCTGACAGCAGGTTCTGGTACTCCTGCTGCGCGTCGAAGGCTGCCAGCGCCGCGTCCGCGGCCTCCTGCGCGGCTTGGAAGGCGATCTCGGCCTCGGCTCGAAGCTCCTCGCGGACCGTCTTGGCGAGATCGGCCTGGTCCGTCAGCGACCGGGCGGAATTCTGGTCCTGGACCGCCTTCTCGTAGATGCGTGCCGTCTGCTCAGTGACCTTTTCTGCCAAGCCGTAGCTGTACAGGATGTCGTCTGCCGTCGACGCATTAATGAAGAGACTCGTCGCGAGGTCACCCTCGCCCGAGCGGTAGAGCTGGGCGACCAGCGCTCCCGCGCTCCCCATCGACTCCTCGGCCAGCTCCTCTGCCTCCACCGCTTGCGCGTCGAGGTTGTCGGCCTTCAGAGCGGCCTCTTGAAACGCCTGATCGGCAGCCTGGTAGAGCTCCCCTTGCGCCACCGCCTCTGCTTGGGTGGAATCCACCGCGGTTTGAAGCCCGGCTAGCAGCGACTCGATCTCGGCGATCTTCGTCTTAGTGGCCGCCTCGCTACTGCGTGCGGCCGAGACCTCTGCCCACGTCGGATAGTCGATGGCCCAGGCGGGCGGAGGTGCTGTGATTGCCGTGAGGATCACAAGCATCACAGCGGCGGACGCAACCGCCCTGCGCCTGGTGAGTGTGGTCGGGAATGTCTGCTGAGCACCGGTCATGAGTTTCCAAAGGTCGCTTGTGAGCGCATCGCGCTACGTGTAGTTGTGATGGCATGGAGGCGCAGGCCTCACGACATCGATCTACGTGCGACTGATGGAAAGTGCCGTGATAGAGGGGGTCGAACGCGAGCGCGCCCCCGAAGCCCACGCGAACGATGTGGGAGCGACGGAAAGGCTGGGGTGGACGGCCTCAGAGGCGCACGGCAACCGCCGGCGCAGGAGTACCCCGATGACCGCACCGAAGATCATCGCGAGGCAGCTCGCCATCAAGGAGGGTCGGTCATATGCCGACACATCCGTCACATCGTAGGCAGGGGCGTGGGAGTCATCCACGCCCGCGGACGCAAAGGGCACCGCTGATGGTGCTTGAGAGTGGCTGTCGGCAGACGCACCGAAGACGAGCGCGGCGAAGACAACCGCCCCGGCTACGATGATCGCCGCTCGGCGGCAGAGCGCAACGACGAGCTTCTGCGCATCTTGCCCTGACATGGGGCAAGCGTACGCGCGCGAGGCCGCATACCCGGGTAGCGACAAGGCGCGCGACAGAAGGCTCGCCTCGTCTAGTGGTGATTGTTCTCGATGCGGCGCTTCATTCCCGATCCTCGGCCGCTGCGTCCGTCCTTGGGGGGCTCACCCTCGAGGAGGCCGCCGCTCAACTGTCAGAACCTGCGAGCATGCGGTTCCGATCATGAGTCGGCCGGGTTGACAGCGGACCAGCAGCGTCGATTCCTGCCTAGAGCGCTGCCTTGAGCTCGCGAGCGACTTCGCGCGCAGTGGCCGGACACCAGATATCGCGCCTGGCGATGTGTGCTGAACCCCAGAAGTTGGAGCCGCTCCTGAGAGGCGGTTCGATTCTTCTAGCCCGGGTAGAAATAAGGCGGGTCCGTGTGGCTGCCTGCCCAGGCTGAGCCGCTACCTCTGTGGTGGCGCCTCATGTGCCCCTGGGGGCTGCCGCGTTCGGTGCGCGTCGGAGTTGGGTGAGTGCCCATGCCGCGATGCCACAGGTGGTGAATATGTCGGCGACGTTGAAGACTGCGAACCACTCCACGGCGATGAAGTCGACGACGCGTCCGGAGAGTGGCCCCTCTGCTGCGCGCAACACCCGGTCGAGGAGATTGCCGATCCCGCCCCCGGCCGCGACGGCGAGCAAGACCGTGCCAGCCAGGTCTGCGCGGCGCAGGATGCGCACGGCGATCCAGACCAGCAGCGCGCTCACTACGAGGATCAGCGCGACTACCAGCGGCGCGCCCACCTGCGACCCGATGCCGAAGGCGACTCCCGGGTTGAGGAAGAGCTCGAGGCGGATCGTCGGAATGAGCGGTATCTGCTGGCCTGCTCCGAGGCCTTGGAGAGCCCACTGCTTCGTGAGCTGGTCGACCAGCACGGCGAGCAAGAGCACGCCGCCGACGACGGCGAATCGCCCCGGATGCGCGGGCGCGCGCCTAGTCGTCGTCATCGTCATCGTCCTCGACAAGCTCGCCTTCCCATGCCTCGCGGCCCTCGTGGATGGCGAAGATGGCGATTACGAACGCGGCGACCGGGTCGAGCCATGCCGCGCCGGTGAGCATGTAGAGGACGACGCCGGCGAGGGTGGAGATGCTCAGGAGCACGCAGATGCGGGTCTCTGCGGCGTCGGCGAGGATGAGGTTGTCGCCGAGGCGCTGGCCGACGCGCTTCTTCATCGCGGCCAGGATCGGCATGATGACGATGGATGCCACCAGCAGGCCGACGATGAGCGGCGAGGTCTCGGGGCGCTCGCCCTCGATAAGGCTGCGGATGCCCTCGAAGGTGACGTAGGCGGCGAGGATGAAGAACGTGACGGCGACGAGCTTGAGGGTGATGCGCTCCTTGCGCTCGTCTGCCTCCCCGTGGCGCAGGCGGGCGGCCAGGCGCAGGCCGACGAGGACGGCGGCTATCGACTCGATGCCGGAGTCGATGCCGAAGCCGATGACCGAGACGAGGCCGGCGGCGATGCCGGCGGTGATCGCGACGATGCCCTCGACGACGTTGTAGGCGACGGTGAACTGCGCCAGGCGCAGCCCGCGCCGGGTGAGGGACTCGACTTCTGCGGCGGTGAGATCAGCCATGGGAGCGTGCCTCCGTCCCGTGGGTGGAGCACAGGTCGACCTGGTAGCCGGTCGCCTGCAGGAGCAGCTCGGCCGACTCCAGCAGGTCGACGAGCTCGGGGTGGGAGAGGGCGTAGAAGGTCTGGCGGCCATCGGCGCGGCCTTGGACGAGCCCGCAGTCGCGCAGGCACGCCACGTGCTCGGAGACGGTGGACTGCGCCAGCCCCAGCTCGTCGACCAGGTCGCGCACGCGCGCCTCGCCCAGCTGGAGCCGCTTGAGGATCACCAGGCGGGCAGGATCTGCCAGGGAGTGGAACAGGGAGACGGCGGCGGTGTGGCCTTCGGTCGCTAAGATCGGCATCTAACGATCATATCGGCGTTTTCCGATGTAGCCAAGTGCACGCGGGTGCTGGCTAGGCTCGCATCATGAGAGCCCTTCAGCAGCAGGTCATCGCCGAGCTGGGCGTGCAGCCCGTGATTGACCCGGCGGAGCAGGTGCGGCTGCGCATCGCGTTCCTGAAGGACTACCTCCGGGCATCAGGAACGCGTGGCTTCGTGCTTGGGATCAGCGGCGGGCAGGACTCGACGCTGGCCGGGCGGCTGTGCCAGCTGGCCGCCGAGCAGCTCCGCGCGGAGGGCGTGGTGGCCGAGCTCGTGGCCGTGCGCTTGCCCTACGCCACCCAGTCCGACGAGGACGACGCACGGCTCGCCCTCGAGTTCATCGGCGCCGACCGGCTGGTGACCTTCAACGTCCAGCGCCCCGTCGGCGCGTTCGCGGAGGAGTACCGGGGCGCCACGGGCGAGGTAATGCGGGACTTCACTAAGGGCAACCTGAAGGCGCGGATGCGGATGGTCGCCCAGTACGCCGTGGCAGGCCAGTCCGGCCTGCTCGTCGTCGGCACTGACCACGCAGCCGAGGCGGTGACCGGGTTCTTCACCAAGTTCGGGGACGGCGGAGCCGACCTGACACCCCTCACCGGGCTGACCAAACGGCAGGGGCGCAGCCTGCTCGAGTACCTCGGCGCGCCGGAGCGCTTGTTCACCAAGGCGCCCACGGCAGACCTCCTCGACGGCAAGCCCGTCCAAGCCGACGAGGCCGAGCTCGGCCTCACCTACCGGCAGATCGACGCACGCTACCTGCAGACCCTCCACAAGCGCACCGTCCCTGTCACCCCGCTCGACACCTGGTGGCGCTAGAAAACTGCCAGCACCCGGCCTCCGGCGCTCGTGGCCGACCGCTGGCGCGCGGTCGAGCCGTCCCACCGCGCCCTTCCGGCCTGCCTGCTCGCGGCGCGCTCTGCGGAGTGGTGGCGGTAGTTGACGGGAGCCCGGCTGGCCGGTGTACGCGGCCACAAGTGATACCGGGCTGCAGACCGAGCTCCATGCCGTGTGCCCGCCCTTCCTTGAACCGGAAGGTTCAAGCGAACAAAGCTGACGTCGCGTGCTCCGGCCCGGAGCATCGCCTCATCTGAGAGGCACGATGAATGAGGGTGCACTGTTCAACTCAACCCGGTCGCTCCGGTCGTCCCGCTGCGCCGGTTCACCGCGTCCATGGGTGCTGGCTGCGGACGGTCGCCGCGGCGCTGGGTGCCTTGACGAGCGGAAGCGCCCCCGTCCGTGGGCGGGTGACCTTGGCGTCGAGGTGGCGGAGCAGGCAGGCGCGGTGCGTGTGGGCGGCGGCGCAGAGGGCGCGCTCCCATGCGCACTTGCGCTTCTGGCGCCGGCCGAGCATGCCGAAGGCCGCCTCGACCGCGCGGCGCCCGGTGTAGACCTGCGCCCACAGCTCATCGAGGGCGCTGTCGGAGGGAGGCTGCCGGGTGATCTCGGTGATCGCGCGGCTGAGGAGTAGCGCCTGCTGGCTCGGGGACCAGTGCGGGTCCAGGAGCGAGCTGGTGAACCGGGGGTCGGTGAGGGTGACTGCCAGCCGGACGATCTGCGGGAAGCTCTGGAAGAAGGTGACGTGACCGTCGGTCGGGAGGGATGGCGCCGGTGCCGCGTGCTCGCGGCTCCAGTGGGAGAGCAGGCTGTCGGCGAGCTGCAGCTCCCCGGTCTCCAGGCCAATGCCGCGGTCATGGAGGACCGCGCGGAAGAGGCGCTCCGCGGCGAAGTGGGCGTGCATCCCGCTGATGTCGAGGTGCGTGCCGTGAACCCACTGGCGGTGGCGCAGGCAGATCGCGCCGGTCCGGGAGGCGACCTGGGTGGCGGTCCCTCCGGCGCAGCGGGTGCACCCGGCCCGGACCGCGGGCGGGCGGGAGCAGGCGGTGCACACGCGCATGCGCCAGCGGTTGTGGGGGCAACGGACCGGCAGGAGGTGGTGGGCGCGGTTGGCCTGGAACCAGTCGGGGGGAAGGCCGCCGAGCGCCTCGAGCTCATGGGCGGCGCGGTGGAGGACCTGCTTGTAGGGCAGCTGCTCGTTGGCGGCGCGGATGTGCGCCCACAGCTGCGGGAGGGTGAGGGCGTTGGCGGGTGCGAGGCGGCGGAAGTAGCTGTCGGGTGTCTCCCCGTCGACGGGGCGCACCGGCACGGGCAGGGCGCGGAGGGAGGGGGTCGGGGAAGGCAGTGTCATGTCACGCGGGCGGGGTCTGGTCGCCGCCGGACGGGTGCACCTGGCGCCACTCCTCGATCCGGGGCGAGATCTTCTCGGTGCCGTCGTCGATGGCCTGGAGGGCGCTGATGTGGAGGATGTCGGCGAGGCGGCCGATGGATCCTCCGCTGAGCGTGAAGAGGGTGTCGGCGTGGGCGAGGATCGCCGCCTCGTCCTGTCGCACGAGGCAGAGCGTCTTCTCCATCGCGACGAGAACGCTCTGCCACTCCTCGCGCTTGTCTCGGCTGCGGTTGCTGAACGGGGTTGCCTGGTGCAGCTCGAAGCGGCTGGCTATCTGCTGGCCCCGGGCGCCGTCGAGGAGGCCGGAGGACTCGATGTTGATGCCGGCGTAGATGAACGTGGCGGCGCACTTCTCGGACAGCTGCTTGAGGGCGTCGCTGGCGTCGGCGTTGGAGTGGTTGTTGAGGTTGAGGTTGTGGATCTCGTCGACGATGACCAGCTCCACGCGGAGCCGCTTCATGACCTCGGCGACGCTGTTCATCAGGGCGGGCTGGGAGGTGCGCGCGCCGACTGGCAGTCCGAGGAACTGGGCGATCTCGGCGATCATGGTCTTGTGGGTGCAGCTGGGCGGCACGGTGACGTAGACGACGCTGAGGTTGCCGGGCCACCCTGCGGGGTGTGACTGCTGCTCGCGCCGCCTCGCATGGAGCTTGCCTATCTGGGTGACGGTGGTGGTCTTGCCGAGCCCGGGCTCGCCGGAGAGGATGAGCCCCAGCTTGCCGGAGGGCTTGAACTCGTTGACGCGCAGGCGGCTCTCGAAGGCCTTGAGCACAGCCTTGAAGCCGTCGGTCATGACGATGCCAGATGAGGTCATGTACCGACGCCGGGCCAGGTCGTAGGCCGAGCGCTCGTGGGGCGACTGGGCTTCGCGTTCTGCAGTGGTGATCCTGGGGGGCAGCGCCGGGTCGTCGGACACAAAACGTGCCCACCCTTCCTTCGTGGACAGCGAGAGGTACAGCTCGGGGTCGGTCGTCATCTCAGGCTCCTCTACTCGGTGGTGTACGCCAGCAGCTCGAGCTGCCGGCGCGGGGTGGTCGGGGGCTGCGGGACCTCGGGCGCCGCCGGCTGCGGAGCGGGCTCGGCCATGGCTGCTGACGGGACGTTTGCAGTGAGGGCCAGCCGCACGGGGTCGTTGTTGACGATCGCGCTGCGCGCGGCTGCCCTGCTCTCCGCGCGGCTGCCGGTTCCGGCCCTTTCCAAGAGCTCGCGGCCGCGCCGGGCGATCTCCACCTCGGTTGCCTTGCGCGGCCCGCCGATTCCGGAGCGGCGGACGCTGTTCCAGAGGTCCGCGGACATAGGCCCGGTCACGGCGGCGTTGGCCCATTGCAGCGGGAGGAGGCCGTCGTCGGTGCGCAGCCACACGGTCTGGATGTTGTAGGGGTCGACGTGGACGGGCCAGGCGCCGTTGTGGTCGGCGTGCCGGGACCTGGTCTTGCGCAGGGGCCGCAGGGCGGCGGAGTCGTAGAAGCGGTTGTCGACCTGGACGCCGGCGGGCTGGATGGTGAGCCATCTCGTGGGGAGCAGGCTGAGGTAGGTGTCGCTGTCGAAGGGGACTTCGATCTCTGGGAAGATCTCGCGCAGCGCGGCGCACATCTCGTTGGGTGTGAGCGTGGTCGATGGGTGGCGTGGGTCGCGGAGGCCCTTGTGGGGCCTGTTCTGCCAGACCTCGGCGATCCACTGGTCCAGTAGCTCCTGGGCCTCCTCGATGCTGTGGAGCTGCTCCGGGTGCTTGTCTGCGTCGGTGCCTCGGTGCTCGACCGAGCGGCCGGTGTAGCCCTTGAGGTACTGGGCGAAGAGGGTGTTGATGCTCTTGAACATCCGCTCGACCTTGCCCTTGTCGGTGGGGGTGTAGGACGCGGAGTTGATGAGCGAGATGCCGAGCTGGGCGCAGACGTGCTCGAAGTGGCGTGACAGGTAGACCTTGCCGCGGTCGGTGACGAGTGTCTCGGGGAAGATGTAGGGCACCCGGTCGCGGTGGGCCGCGTAGGAGGGCTCCGGGAGGAGCCGCTTTCCCGTGAAGGCCTCGTTGGCGAACTCGCGGGTCTCGGCGCGGCCGCCGGGGCGGTTGTCGTAGGGCACGAGGGCGCGGGCGAGGAGGACGACCAGGTCGGTGCTCTTGGTCGTCGGGCGCAGGATCGCCGCGGGCATGCTGCGGCAGGCGACATCGAGCATGATGGTCAGCTCTGCCCGCCCCGGCTTCCCGTCGGGCATCCGCAGCATCACATCGAAGTCGGTGGTGTCGATCTGCACCTGCTCGCCGGGGCGGGTGGCCGGGCGCGGCGTGTGCTGGCGGTCGGGGGTGTTCGCGGTGGAGCGGCGGGTCTTGGCCGAGCCGAGCGTGTGGCGTCCCGCGTCGATCTCATTGACCAGCCGGTACATGGTGCGGGTGGAGGGCAGCTGGACGGCGCCTCGGCCGTGCGCCTGGTCCAGCGCCTGCTCGGTGAGCACGATCAGGCGGGTCGCGGTTCCGGTCGAGGCGTGGGTCTCCCCGCTCATCACCTGGGACAGCGCGGCGACGACACGCGGGTCTGTCTGGCGGGGGACGGTGCGGGAGCGCCGCTTGTCGACGAGCCCGATGACGCCCCGGCTCGCGAGGTCGGAGCGCTTGCGCTGCAGCGTGCGCAGGGTGATCGGGTGGCCGGCTTCGGCGAGGAACGCGAGCATGCGCCGGGCGGGTTCGGTCGATCGCGGCGGGGCCTTGGCGGTCTCCGCCTCGAGGCGGGTGAGGCAGTCAAGCCAGAAGCGCACCCGCTCGCGCTCCTCGGGGGCAAGGTAGGAGAGGGTGGCCAGGTCTGCGGCCGGGGAGGGGTGGCGCGGGCCGCCGACGGGTGACGGCGCGGAGCGCTGGAAGTCGCGCAGCAGCATCTCCGTCGTCCGCCCTGTCTCGGCGTTGTGGAGGGCGATAGCGTCGCTGGCGATCGCGGCGACCTCGTGATCGACCCCGTTGATCGTGAGGTGGTCCCCGACTTCGAATTTCATCGTTGGCCCTCCGTCAGGTGGGCGGTGAGGGGTGTGGCCAGCGAGAGCGGCTGGCTCAGGTCTGCGGCCAGCACGCCGTGCCAGATGAGCCAGTACACCCAGCCGAGGGCGGGCGGCCCCTCCGGACGCTGGAGGGCGGCCGCTATGCCTCGTATGGTGGGCTCGAATTCCGGGGCGTCGAGCAGCGGCCAGAGCTCCTCGGGCGGCGCCCATGCGGGGATGGCGTAGCGGGTGAGGGCGCTGAGATTCCGATCGAGCACCTGGTCGAGGTCGGAGATCACACGGTAGGCGAGGCCGATCCGTTTGCACAGCTCCTCGGTGGCGGCGAAGACCTCCGCTGCCTTGGGCTTGATGAGCTCGCGAGGCCTGACGTCTACCAGCTCCCCGTCACCACTGGAGTGTCTGACGAAGAAGTCTGGGGCGTGCGACCTGCCCCCTTGGGACTTCGGCCAGTGCAGCCACATGGGCTGTGACGAAATCGCCACAACGGACGGGTCTCGGTCGAGCTCGAGCAGCGCGGTCCGCTCGTAGAGGGACTCGTAGGGGACGTGGTCGCCCATCGTCACCGACCAGTAGCGGCCGGAGTAGTTCCGCTTACCGGGCCAGGTGGGGAAGTCTCGCACCGGGGTGCACCGCTCGAAGGGGATGTCAGCGCAGTCCCTGGCATCCGCGTATCTGGCGGCCCCATCGAGTACGAAGGCGGCTTCCGGGGCCACGGCCGGCCGACGGCCGCGGCTCGACAGGACGAGAGTCTGCGCGCCCACCTGATCAGCTCCGCCCCGTGCTCACGCCAGCGCCTGTCCTGCGGCACGGTCGCTGCCCGAGAGCGCGAGTGGCCGGGCACCCGCCACATCGGCCGTCCCCAGAAGCGGCGGTCACCTTGGCTTTTGATGTCATGGGAGAAGCATCGCCGAGGCGATCTCGATCTATCCGGCGACACACTGATTATCGATTATTAAATCGATAAGTATATGAGACAGTCTCCCTTAGCAAATGCGGCCCGCTACGGACCGGGAGGGGTGTGAGAAAATCGACCATGGCCGATCTGGATGAGTCGACGATGCAGCTGTCGAAGTTCGTGTTCGGCAGCAACCACATGCTCGCCTTGATGGTGGAGATAGCGAACGCGGATTCCGGAAGCTTCTCCATCCCGCTTCTTACGGAGAGGACGGGGTTGCCCGCGAGCACTGTCCACCATCACCTGGCGCGCCTGAAGGGCGCCAGGCTGATCCGGCAGGTCAAGCGAGTGCCCGGCGAGCGGGTGGTTACCTTCCTGAGGGTCGAGAACCTGATCTGGGACGGCGTCAAAGACCTCGACGCGGGCAAGCTGGCTCGCGCCTGAGCTGCCCTGAACGCCCGTCTGCCCGCATCCGGAGCCCTTGAAATTTCGAGGGCGGCACCCCGCGCGATGGCGCGTAGAGGTGCGCCGACAGGTTCTGCGCGTTCATGACTCGTCGATCAATACTGAGAACGAATCTGTGCCCACCTAGACAGGCGTCGCTTGATTCAGCGGGCGCGATCCGGTCTCATGGTCGGTACGATCTTTCCACGAGTTGGTGGGTGAGGACGATGACAACAATCACGGCGAGCGAAGCGCGTAAGTCGCTCTTTCCGCTTCTTGCTCAGGTCAATGATGTCCACATTGCGATCACCATCACCTCCAAGGCGGGCAATGGGGTGCTGATCTCCGAAGAGGACTACGAAGCCTGGAGAACGACAATGCACCTAGTCTCCTCGCCGGCCAACGCCCGTCGACTGGCGGAAGCGATTGAGCGATCTGAACATCGTGACTACGCCGAACACGAGCTAGGCGGCGCGTGAATCTGGTGGCCAATCCTTCCGGCCGGAACGATTGGCGGTGGTGGCCGCAGGTGAACGACCCTCGGGACGCAGGCAAACCCGCTTCCTCGTCGACAGCGGCACTCATCGGAAGCCGCACACCCTGATGCAGCCGGTCGGGATCAATCAGCTCGCTCGAACACGGTGCTCACTGCAGACCATCAGATGCTCGCGACCAACGACATCTTCGCTGTCACAGCGACATCTACGTTGGCAGGATTCGCACCCGACGACACTTACGGCGTCACGACGACAACTACGGTGACAGCCGTCAATGAACCCGCTCTCAGCAAACCAGCAGAAAAATAACGTTTCGATAACTAGCGCCTCGTTACCTTTCCGTTATACAGTCGTCATCAGCGGAAGTTGTTTGCTGTGGCAACGGATGCGGAATGTGATTGCAGGACACTCTTGGTGCAAGGGAGAGGGTCGGCTTCTTGCCTTGGAAGCCGACCCTCAATCCTGTTTAACGCCCTTAATTGAGTCGATTCCCTACCTCGTCGGTTTCAGCAAAGTCATTGCACGTGCATAGAGTTGTGTCGTGAGTGAGAAGTCGCTGGCCGTTGATGCCTGGGAGGCGCTGTTTCGCGCGCAGGTCTCTGTACTGCGGCAGCTCAACGTCGAGTTTCCGTCGGAGGAGCTCTCGTTCAACGAGTACGACGTGCTCTTCAACCTCTCGCGCCAAGAAGGCCGCAAGCTGCGGCTGCGTGACCTCAACAAGCACCTGCTGCTCACCCAGCCGAGCGTCAGCCGGCTCGTCGATCGCCTGGTCGAGCGCGGCTTCGTCACCAAGGAGAGCGATCCGGGTGATGGGCGCGGAACCGTCGTGTGCCTCACCGACGTTGGCAATGACCTGTTCCGCCGCGTTGCGGTCATTCACGCGGAATCGATCCACCGCCGCGTCGGCGGAGCTCTCACACCGGACGAGCTGAGGCAGCTCACCACCCTCACTGACAAGCTGCGGCTCGGCTCGAGCTCATGACCTGCATCGTCTGGCTGCGCGACGACCTGCGGCTGGCCGACAACCCGGCGCTGCGGGCGGCAGCCGATCGCGGCGAGCCAGTCGTGGTGCTGTACGTGCTCGATGACAGTGGCGACAGCATCCGGCCGCTCGGTGGCGCGAGCCGGTGGTGGCTGCACCACTCGCTGGCAGCGCTCCGCGAGTCACTCGCGGCCATCGGCGGAGCGCTGACCGTTCGGCACGGCCGAGCCGCCGACGTCGTGCCCGCGGTCGTCGCAGAGTCGGGCGCAGACGCCGTGTACTGGAACCGCCGCTACACCGCGGCCAAAGACACGGATGCCGCCCTCAAGACGCAGCTGCGCGACGCGGGAACCGAGGTGCAGAGCTTCCAGGCCGCACTGCTGTTCGAGCCGTGGACCGTCACGACTGCCGAGGGCAACCCCTACAAGGTGTTCACTCCCTTCTGGAAGGCCTGCCTCGAGCGCGGCGTCGCGCGACCACCGCTCGATGCACCTGCCCGCGTCGACGGAGTCTCGCTTCCGAGTGACGACCTCGACCTGCTGCCCACCCGCCCCGACTGGGCCGGCGGACTGCGCGAGAGCTGGACGCCGGGTGAGGCGGGTGCGCTCGCGAACCTCGAGCGCTTCGCGAACGAGGGCCTCGCCGACTACCACCTGCGCGACCAGCCGGGTGTGGAGGCCACCAGCCACCTCAGCCCACACCTGCGATTCGGCGAGGTGTCGCCCTTTCAGGTCTTTCACCGCATCGAGCACGGCAAGCTCAGCGGCGCCGCGCGCGCGAACGCGGCCAAGTTTCTCAGCGAGGTGGGCTGGCGCGAGTTCAACGCGAACATCCTGTTTCACTTT
>JBIIAR010000186.1:0-5156 GCA_044239765.1 Microbacteriaceae bacterium | reverse complement strand
CGGATGACGTGCGACTTTCCGAGGATCGCCTGGTCGACATTGCCGACGAGCTTGTTGAAGGCGTCGGCGAACCACGTTGCCTGTTCCTGGGTGACTGCCATGGTGCTCCTTGTTTCTCTGCGGGTCGGTGGTATCGTGCGGCATTCAGCAGTGCGGCGGGTTGCCGCTGCGGGAGACAACGCCGTCGGGGCCATCCTTGACATAGATGTCTCCGCGGCTGAAGCCGTCGCCGGAGAACTGAAACCACCCTGTTCCAGCGGGGTTCCAGGGGTTGGTCTCGCAATAGAGGGTGATGGTTCCATTGACCCAGTCGACGTCGCACGAACCGGGGCCGTTGTAGTTGTTTGACCCCATGCTTTCGGGGCAGCTGCCGACAGGCACGTTGCCCGTCCACGTAGTTGGCGGAGCAGCAGGAGTCGTTCGCGAGACAGATGCAGAGTTGCTGACACCGTTAACGGTTGCGGTCACAGTCAGCGTGTACGAGGTACTTGGCGCACCGGTGGCGCTAAACGAATGCGGTGCAGCCTGATTGCCGCTGCTGAGACCGGAAAGGGTCCAAGAATAAGTGACGCTGCCGGCTGGTACGCCATTTGCGGCTGCCGCTGAGTATGAGCCATTTAGTGTGTAGTTTCCGGTACCGCCGGGGGCGCTCAAACTCACACCGGGAGCGCCGGGCGCCGGAGTAGCGGCAACCGATCGTGCCGACGGTACGCTGTCCCCGCCTGTCGCCAAGGCCCGCACGGTGTAGGTGTAAGCGACTCCCACGGTGCCCTGCCACGTCGCGGTGGTCGCGGTCACGGCCACGGTCGCGACCGCAGTCGTGCCGCTGCCCTGGTAGATCGAGTACTCGTACCCGGTGATCTGTCCGCCGTTGGCGCCGGCGCCGTTCCACGACAGGCTGACGTTGCCGGTGCCGGTGTTCGTCGCGGTGATGTTGACGGTGGTCGGCGCCGATGCCTGCCCCTTCGGGCGTGCGGGTGCGCTCGCGTTCGACACGTCACTCGTGCCGAGCTCGTTGGTTGCCGTCACCCGGAAGGTGTAGTCGGTTCCGTTGGTGAGCCCCGTCACCGTGTAGCTCGCCGCGCTAGCCGGAGCGTTGTACGTGCCGCCGCCCGAACCCTGCGGTGGGGTCCACGTCACGGTGTAGCCGGTGATCGGCTCGCCGTTGGTCTCGGGGGCGGTCCAGGTGACGGTCGCCTGCAGGTCGCCGGGGGTGGCAACGGGAGGCGTCATCTTGTCGGGCCGGTCGCGCACGTTGAGCCGGTAGGTTCCGGTGACCTGGCGGGAGGGCTCGAGGCTCGCATCCTGCACCGTGTACTGCACGTCGATGTAGCCGTGGAAGGTGGGGCCGGGGCTCACCCTGACGCGGCCGTCGTCGTGCCACTCGAGGGTGGCGCCGGTGCCGGAGCTGATGATCGAGGCCGAGACGACCTTGAGCGGCTTGTCGGCCGGGAAGGGGTTGATGTCGTTGGCGAGCACGTTGAAGAAGGTCGTCGGGACGACGCTGCGCTGTCCCTCGTCCTCGTCGATGGTCGCGGTCGGGTAGGGCTTCGTCGAGGGCACCGTGGTGACGGTGATCGAGCCGGGCACGGTGAAGTCCTTGTACTTGATGTTGAAGGTCAGCACCGTCTTGGTGTTCGGCTGCACACCGAGGGGCGACGAGACAGAGAGCGTGCCGCCGCTGATGCTCGCCTCGATGTCGCTGGTGACGCCGCCGAGATCGGTGTACGTGAACTGCGGGATCAACGACGGGTTCGGATGCTGCGTCGACGCCCGCAGATCGACCGCCGTCGGGTCGTTGCCGGCCTCGATCGTCACGTTCTGGGTCGTGAACACCGGCGGGGTGTCGCTGAAGTCGGGGTTGCCGACGCTGACCTGCAGGTTGATCGGGCTCTGCAGTCCGTTGACGTCGTCCTTGTTGGCCCCGTCGGTCACGGTGAAGCTGATCGAGGCGGTACCGCGGTAGTCCTGCCCGGGGGTGAACCGCAGGGTGTCGTTGTCGACGTAGACACTCTCGCCGTTGCTGTTGGTGGCGCTGACCGTCGACTCCTCGGTGATGATCGCCTTGCGGCCCGACGGCACGATGAGGATGTCGGCGAGCTCCCACTCGATGGTGCCGTTCATGTCGACGATCTGCGGCGGCAGGTCCGGGTCGAGGTAGGGCGGGTAGGCGAAGTTCGCGCTGACCGCGGGCGGCACGATGATGAAGGCGGAGCCGCTGAGGCCGTCCTCCTCGTTGGTGACCGTGTAGGCGATGGCGACACGGCGGTCCGAGGCGGTGATCGTGATGGCCTGCGCGTCCTGGTCGACCACGGCGAGGTCGGCGTTCGGCCCATCGACGCTGATCACCAGCTCGCTGGTGCGGCCGGAGGGGTTGGCGATGAGTCCCTTGAGGTCGACGACCACCTCATCGGGGTTCTCGACCACGTCGTCAACGGGCACGTAGTAGTCGAGGGCGACCGGGTACTGCGGCTTGGCGTCCTCGGTGACGTTGACGAGCACGAAGGCGGTGTCGACGCCGCCGTTGCCGTTGCTGATGCCGTAGCGGATGGAGAACGAGCCCTCGTCGTCGGGCGCGCTGATGACGACGTTGTTGTCCTCGTCGATCTCGGCGGAGATGCCCTCCCCCACCTCGGTGAGCTCGGTGACGCCGAGCGGGTACCCCGCGGGATCGGAGTCGTTGAGCAGCACCTGCACCGACGCGGTGCGCCCCGGGCGGATCTCGACCGTGTCGTCGACCGCGTTCGGCGGGTCGGCCTGCACGGTGCGCGGGATCACGCCGATCGAGATCTTGCCGATCGCCTTCGCGCCGTAGGTGTCCTCAACCTCGTAGTAGAGGGTGTCCGTGCCCGCGTCAGAGGCCGACGCCGTGTACACGAACGAGTTGAGCGTCTGGTCTGACACCGCGCCCTTGGTTCCCGCGTTGGTGATGCGCGAGAGCAGCACCGAGTCGCCGTCGGGGTCGATGCCGTCGAGCGGGATCGTGATCGGCACGCTCGCGCCGGCGAAGACGCGCGCGATGAGCGGCTCCGGCGACGGCGGCACGTTGTCGTTCGGGTCGTCGACCGGGGCGATGACGACAAAGGTCACGCTCGCGGTCGCGGACTCGCCGTACTGGTCGGCGATGCGGTAGATGAGCGAGTACTCGCCCGGCTTGGTCGGCGCCTGGTAGCGAACCTTCTGGGTGTTGATGAAGGCGAGCGCTCCGTCGCCGATGCTCGCCGTGTCGGCGAGGGCGGGCTCGAGCAGCACCTGGGAGTCATCCGGGTGGTAGTCGTTGGCCAGCACGTCGACGCTGACGTAGTCGCCGGCGCGCACGTTGATGCGGTCGTTGACCGCGACGGGCGGCTGGCGGTTGACGATGGGCGGCACCGGCACGACGGTGACGCCGGCAAGGGCGGTCTGCGCGCCGTCCGACACGGTGTAGCTGAACTGCGTCTGGCTGACCAGCGCGTTCGTCGCCGTGATGCGAACAGTCGTGTTGTTGAGCACCTCGATGGTGAGCGCGCCGTCGGTCGAGGTGGTGTCGACGGACTGCACGGCCAGCACGAGGCCGCCGGGCGAGACGTCATTGGCGAGAACCTTGACGAGGGTGGGCTCGCCGGGGCGAAGGTAGGCGGTGTCCTTGACGGCAACCGGGGCGAGGGCGATCTCGGGGTTCACGAGCACGTCGACGCGCACGATGCCGACGCTCGAGGCGGTGCCGGTGCCGAGGGAGTAGAGAAAGTAGTAGGTGCCGGCCGCGGTCGCAGAGAAGGTGACCTTGCCGAGCTCGAGGTTCGCGTTGACCGTCGTTCCAGAGGGGATCTTGTCGACGCCGAGCAGGTCGGGTCGCCCGCCGCCGGGGGCGATGTCGTTCTTCGTCGGCTCGATGACGACGTCGTCGCCGACGAACACCTGCGCGAAGTCGGGCGCGCCGATCGGTGTCAGGGTTCCCGCTGCGGCCACGGCGACTATGAAGGTTCCGGTCGCCTCGAGGGTGCCGTCGCTGATGGTCAGGCGCACCTCCTTGTCGCCGAGCTCTGCGGTGCGGCTGCTGAAGGTGATGAAGCCGTCGGGGGTGAATCGCACCTCGTCGCCGCTCACCGGCGAGGCGCCGACGAGGGTGAGGTCATCACCGTCGGGATCGGCCCAGTCGGTGAGCACGTTGTACTCGATCGCGCCGCTGACCTCGACGCTCAGCGTCGTGGAGCGCTTCTCGACCGGCGCGTTGTTCTCGCTCTTCGGCACCACGCGAATCGACACGTAGGCCTGTGCGACCCCGCCGCGACCGTCGTCGATCGTGTACGAGAAGTTGCCCGTCGAGGCCCCGAGCACGGGCGTGTACTGCAGCGCCCGCCCGCCGTCGATGATGTCGAGAACGCCGACCGACGGATCCACCGGGGTCGTCTCGATCACGGTGAGCACGTCGCCGTCGGGGTCAGAGTCGTTCTCGATCACCGGAAGGATCGTGGTGCGCCCGTCGCGAAGGCCGAAGCTGTCGTCCCGAGCGATCGGCACCGTGTTGATGTCGGTGCGCTCGGCGAGGGTGTCCTCGAAAGAGAGCACCGACGACTTCTCGTCGCCCTCCTCGGTCTCGTCCTCGAGGGGCGGGGTGACCTCGTCCCAGTTCTCGACGAGGCGCATCTCGTTGTCGACGAGCCAGACGTTGCCGTTGTTGAGGTTGTTGAGGGCGATGACCGAGCGGTTCACCCGAAACTTGAGGATGTCGCCCGCGGTCTGCTGGTCGATGTTCGAGGTCTCGACCGAGGCGCCGTCGCACCACAGTGCGTAGCGCTGGGCTCCGCCCCAGGCGCCGTGGGCGCAGCCGTCGAGCCAGACCGGCGCCGAGACGCCATCGGAGTCGGTGACCGCCCGCGAGATGTCAGCCGAGCCGACCTCCGTCGATCCGCCGCCGAGCGGCACGCGCAGCAGCGCGTCGCCGGTTGCAACGATGGCGACGTCGTTGTCTTTGCCCGACTGCTGCAGTTTGAGTCCGATGTCACTGCCGAGGTCGACGGTCGAGCCGTCGGCCCGCACCACCTCGTTCCTGTCGGTGTCGAGGATGACCGGGGTCTCGCCGACCGCGGCGAGCTGGTGCTCTGGCGAGAAGTCGAGCGCGGTCTCGACGGCCTTCGTGCCGATGCCCGCGATCGTGTAGAGCACCTGGTCGGCGG
>JBIIAR010000028.1:0-12605 GCA_044239765.1 Microbacteriaceae bacterium | reverse complement strand
CGTCGGCCGTATAGTCAGAGTCATGAACGAGAAAGACCTGCTCGCCCTCTGGTCGCGCGCGCGACTGCATGTCATCGTGTCGCAGATCGCCCCGACCTTTCTGCTGACAATCGTGGCGACGGTTCTCGTGGTCGTCGGCGCGCCGTCGGGCTCGATTCCCGCGAAGGTCGCCGCCGCTGGCGTGCTGCTGGCCTCGGGAATTCTCGGCTTTCTCGCCCAGTACTCGGCGGCGAACGAGGCGATTGCCATTGCCGCAGACTTGCGCGAGCTCGCCAACCCGTCGGCAGTCACCCGACGCATCGTGGCGACTGCCCGCTGGGCTGTGGTCGTGAAGTTCGTCACGCCCGCGATCTTCGTCGTGGTCTTTCTGGCGCTCTTCTGCGCCCTGTTCTTCGCGCGCTAGGGCTGCAGCCGCTCACGCTGCCAGTCGCCGGCGTCAGTCCGCGTGAACCGCAGACGGTCGTGCATGCGCGAGCTTCGGCCCTGCCAGAACTCGATGCGGGTGGGGCGAATGCGGTAGCCACCCCAGGTCTCTGGGCGCGGTACCGCCCCGTCGCCGAACTGGGCCTCGAGCTCGCGCACCCGCTGCTCGAGCAGGTCGCGCGAGGCGATCGGCTGCGACTGCTCGCTGGCGACTGCGGCGATCTGGCTGCCCTGGGGGCGTGAGGCGAAGTAGGCGTCAGAGACCGCGGGGTCCGTTGGCTCTGCGATGCCGCGCACGATGATCTGCCGGTGGATGAGGTACCAGGGAAAGACGACGCTCACCTCGGGGTGGGCAAGCAGGGCCTGCCCCTTCTCTGAGCCGTAGTTGGTGAAGAACTCCAGGCCGTTCTCGTCGAGCGCGCGCAGCAGCACGGTGCGGCTGCTGGGCAGCCCGTCGGGGTCGATGGTCGACAGCACCATCGCGTTCGGCTCGTAGACCTTCGACTCGTCGGCCTGCTGCAGCCAGAGGCGGGCCTGCGCGATGGGGTCGTTGAGAATCTCGGACTCGAGCAGCGGCTGCTGGCCGTAGTCGGTGTGGCGTGAGAGCGGATCGGTCACTTCATGGTCTCCACGTCGATGACGAAGCGGTAGCGCACGTCGCTCGCGAGCACGCGCTCGTAGGCCTCGTTGATGTAGTCGGCCGCGATGAGCTCGGTCTCGGGCGCGATGCCGTGCTCCGCGCAGAAGTCGAGCATCTCCTGGGTCTCGCGAATGCCGCCGATGCTCGAGCCGGCGAAGGTGCGGCGGTTGTTGAAGAGCGTGAACACCTGGATCGGCAGCGGCTCCGGCGGGGCCCCGACGCTCACCAGAGCGCCGTTCAGCCGCAGCAGCTTGAGGTAGTGGTTGATGTTGATGTTCGCGCTCACCGTGTTGATGATGAGGTCGAAGTGGTTGGCCAGGTCGGTGAAGGTCTGGCGATCGCTCGTCGCGTAGTAGTGGTCGGCGCCGAGGCGCAGTCCGTCGTCCTTCTTGCTGAGGGTCTGCGAGAGCACGGTGACCTCGGCGCCCAGGGCGTGGGCGATCTTGACGGCCATGTGGCCGAGTCCGCCCATGCCGACGACGGCGACGCGCTTGCCGGGCGCGGCTCCCCAGTGCTTGAGGGGGGAGTAGGTGGTGATTCCGGCGCAGAGCAGGGGGGCGACCTTGTCGAAGGGGATCGCCTCGGGGATGCGCAGCACGAAGTCCTCGACGACGACGATGTGCGTCGAGTAGCCGCCCTGGGTGATCGTGCCGTCGCGGTCGACGGCGGTGTAGGTGCCGGTGTTGCCCTGCAGGCAGTAGTTCTCCTCGCCGGCGAGGCAGTTCTCGCACTCGCGGCACGAGTCGACCATGCAGCCGACGCCGACCTTGTCGCCCACCTTGTGCAGCGTGACGTCGGCACCGACCTCGGTGACGAAGCCGGCGATCTCGTGGCCGACCACCTGCGGGTAGCTGATGGCGCCCCACTCGCCGCGAACGGTGTGGATGTCGGAGTGGCAGATGCCCGCGTACTTGATCTCGATCAGAACATCGAGCGGGCCGACCTCGCGGCGTTCGATGGTCGTCTTGACCAGGGGCTCGGTGGCGGAGGGGGCGGCGTAGGCGATGGCAGTGCTCATAGTGCTTCTAGCCTGCCATTACCCTGTCTGAGTGACCAACGCATCGGGAACCCAGTACACGATTCGCCACGGCGCCTACGCGGCGACGATCGCCTCGGTGGGGGCGAGCCTGCGCGAGCTGACCTTCGAGGGCCGCAACCTGGTGGTGCCCTTCGACGCCGACGAGGTGCGGCCCAAGTTTCGCGGCGCGATGCTCGCCCCGTGGCCGAATCGCATCGTCGGGGGCACGTACTCGTTCGAGGGCGAGCAGCACAAGGTCGCTCTCTCGGAGCCAGAGCGTGGTCACGCCCTGCATGGCCTCGTGGGCTGGCTCGACTTCACGCCCGTGAGCCAGTCGTCGTCGTCGCTGGTGCTCGAGGGCGTCATTCAGGCGCAGGTTGGCTACCCCTGGCGGGTCGTCGTCACCGTGGCCAACACCCTGACGGATGCCGGGCTGGCCACCACGGTCACCGCCACCAACACCGCCGCCACCCCTGCCCCGTGGGGCACCGGCCCGCACCCCTACCTCGTCGCAGGCCCCGGCCGCGTCGACGACTGGACGCTCGACCTTCCGGCCGCGCAGGTGCTGCTCACCACCGAGCTGCTCGCGCCGACCGACGTCGTGCCGGTGGCCGAGGCGGGGCTTGACTGGCAGCGGCCGCACGAGATCGGTGACGTGTTCATCGATCACGCCTTCACCGGGTTCTCTGACGCGCACGTGCGCCTCACCGCTGCCGACGGCACCGGTGTCGAGATGACGTGGGGTGCGGAGTGCCGCTGGGTGCAGCTGCACACCGCCGACCAGCCCGACCCCTCCATCAGCCGGCTCGGTCTCGCCGTTGAGCCGATGACCTGCCCGCCCGACTCCTTCAACTCGGGCACCGACCTCATCGTGCTGCAGCCTGGCGCAGCATCTAGCGCAGGGTGGAGCATCGCCGCAATCCGCTAGTCGACGGAACCCGAGAGCAATACCCTCTGTGTTAGAGATTGCTTTCGGACGCAGAGAGGCGGCGAGAGGTGACGAGATCACTGGGCGGCAGCCGGTTGACGGTGCCGCTTCTGGCGCTGGTTCTCGCCTTTCTCCTCGCGTACACGATCGGGCTCCTGCTACCGGGCGGGCCGACCTTCCTCGTCGACGTCGTGCTGTCGATCTCGACCCAGTGGATTGCCGTGCTGGTGTTCATCGCGGCGGCGGTGCGCACGGGGTTTCGCCGCATCGAGATCGTGCTGGCTACCGCCGCCGTGGCGTTCTCTGCCTTCGGCGACACCTTCTACGCGCTCGCGGCCGACAGCGATGGCTACCTGGTGTCGCCGTCGCTCGCCGATGCCGGGTACCTGCTGTTCTATCCGTTCATGGTGGCCGCGATCGCTGTGCTCGCCCGACGCCAGCGACGCGGGGCGCGCATCGAGTGGACCGTGCTGCTCGACAGCACTGTCGCGGCGCTCGGCTCTGCCGCGCTGCTCGCCCTGCTGCTGACGCCGGTGCTCGACAGCGCCGTGGCGTCGGGCACGGTCGTCGACAGCACCATTGCGGTGATGTATCCGGCCCTCGACCTGCTGCTCGTGGCTGTGATCGCGGGAATCGCCGCGTCGCCCAGCATCGACCTGGGGCCGCGGTGGGGCTATCTCGTGGTCGGCCTGCTTGCCTTCGCAGCGGCGGACATCGCCTATGCCCTGCTAAGCGACGCGGGGCTCTACATGGCGGGCACCCCGCTTGACGCGCTGTGGACGCTCGGCCTTGCCCTGCTCGCCTGGTGGGTGGAGGCGCAGCAGACCGACACCGGCTATCGCGAGCGGTCGGCGGCGACCGCGGCACCCATCCTTGCCCTTGCCGTGCTCGCCGCACTGACCGTGCTGGTGACAGCGAGCATGACGGGAGTGTCACCGATCGCGGTGGCTCTCGCCGCCACAACGGTGGGATTCGCCGCCGTGCCGGTGATCCTGCGCCAGATCGCCCTGCGTCGCCTGCTCACCGGCCAGCAGGCGGTGGTCGCCCAGCTCGAGGAGCTCGACCGCGCAAAGAGCGAGATGATGGCAACCGTCAACCACGAGATCCGTACGCCGCTGACCTCGATTCGCGGGTACCTCGAGCTGGTCATTCAGGGGGAGGGCGGGGTCATTCCCTCGTCAGCGGGCGAGATGCTGCGTGTCGCTGACCACAATGCCCAGCGGCTCGCCGGCCTCGTCGACGACATGCTGACCATGTCGCGACTGGATGCCGGCGCCAGCTCCCCAGAACGCCAGCCGGTCGACCTCGGCGCGCTGCTCTACCGCGTCACCGCCTCCCTGCAGCCCTTCGCCGCCAGCCGCAAGGTCACTCTCGACATCGATGAGGCGGAGGCCGCCGCGACGGTCATCGGTGACGAGACGCAGCTCGAACGGGCTTTCACCAACCTCACGCAGAACGCGCTGAAGTTCACCCCCGCGGGCGGGTCGGTCGGCATCGAGATGGCCCGCGAGGGCGACGCCATCATCGTGCGGGTCATCGACACCGGGATCGGGATCCCCGAGCACGAGATGCCGTTGCTCTTCGGCCGCTTCTACCGCGCATCCAACGCGCAGAAGGGTGCTGTTCCCGGTTCGGGGCTGGGCCTCGCCATCGTGCGCAGCCTCGTGCGCGCCCACAACGGCGACATCTCGATCACCTCGACAGTCGACGTCGGAACAACAGTGAGAGTCGAGTTGGCTGCCGCCGAGTGAACTGACCGAAGGCGCTCACGTGCTGTGTGCCCCGAAGTGGGGGGTAACCTCGGCGATTGCCGGTGTGCGCGAGCGATATTGTGACAGCATGTCCCGAAACTCACAGCTCTTTCCCCGCATCGCTGCGGTAGGCCTTGCATCGCTCGCCCTCGTCGCCGTCAACTCGACCGCCGCGGTCGCCGCGGCCCCCGACGTTTTCAGCGTCACGTCTCTGACGACCAGCAACCCGGTGTTCGTTGACACCGACCTGCTCACGGGAGACGACGACGGCTTCATCGGCATCACCGGCACCAAGCTCCTGAGCACCGGCGACAACGCCACCGTCGCCTACGACCTGGCTGACATGGGCAACCCGTACGTAACCGACGTGACGTCTGACCAGAACAACTGGACCATCAGCGACCTGAAGACGCAGACCTCCTATGTGTTCGTGAACACGCAGGTCGGCCCGGGGAGCTTCGACATCACCGGATTCCAGCCGCTCAACCAGACGGGTGACGTCGAGGGCGCCGTTGTGCCGCTCTCGTCCACGGTCACAATCGACAACGGCTCTGACTACTGCACGATCTTCGCGAGCGGATACGGCCGCGTAGCGATCTGGGACGGCTGCCTCGGCGTCATCTACGACATCGCCCTTCCCTCCGGAGAGGTCACGACGGTAACCGGTGTATCCACCTTCGCCAGCTACGACCTGGTTCAGCCGCTGCTGCTCGACTACTACGAGGTCGACAACGGCGTCTCCCAGTCGGCCATTGTCGAGTTCGACGGAACTGCCCTGCACATCGTCGCCGTTGCCTACGACCTCGCATTCAACAACCCCGTGGGCATCTTCCGCTATGACGTGCAGAACGCTGCTGCGGTCCCGACCTCGCTGCTGTCGTTCGGTACCGACGCGCCCGACATCTACCAGCTGACCGCCAGCCCCGCGACGAACCAGTGGTGCTCGCGCGCTGAGAGTGGCTGGGATCAGATCTCCCTCGCTGGCGAGTCCGAGCTCAGCTTCTGCGCCAGCGCGACCTTCTCGATCACGGCGGCTGCCCCGGCAGCTACCCCGGGCCTCGCTGCGACCGGTGTCGACACCACGTCGTACCTTGCAGTCGGCGGTGCTGTGCTGCTGCTCGGATTCGGCCTCATCATGGTCGGCCGTCGGCGCCGCGCAGCCTAGTCAGCAGTCACCGGCGCGGGCCCCGTTCTCTCTGCAGAGCGGGGCCCGCGCTGTGCAGCCGATAGCCTGTTGACCATGCTGGAACACGCGGGCAGGGTCGCTTTTGTCACCGGGGCGACGAGAGGCATCGGCCGGGCATCTGCCATCGAGCTCGCTGCGCAGGGCTCCGCCGTCGCGGTGCACGGTCTTGAGCTCGACGAGGCCGTCGAGGTCGTGGCTCTCATCGAGGCGCAGGGCGGGCGAGCACTGGCGCTTGCCGGAGCCGTCGAGGATTCCGTCTCGATCGGTGCAGCCATCGAGGCCACCGTTTCAGCGTTCGGGCAGCTCGACACCCTCGTCACCTCCGCGGGCATCCAGCGCTATGGCACCGCAGAGTCCACGCCAGAGAGCGTCTGGGACGAGGTCATGAACGTCAACCTCAAAGGCGTCTACCTCGCCTGCCACCACGCCATGCCGCACCTGCGCCGGTCGGCCGCCGGCAGCGCCGTCATCGTCTCGAGCGTGCAGGGCACGGCCAGCCAGACGGATGTCGCCGCCTACGCCGCGAGCAAGGGCGCGCTGCACACCTTCGCCCGTGCGACCGCGGTCGACGAGGGACCCCACGGGGTGCGCGTCAACTCGGTCAGCCCCGGCTCGGTCGACACACCGATGCTGCGGGCGTCGGCCGCGGGCATGAGCGAAGGCAGCTCCGCTGCCGTCGAGGCCCTTCTTGCGGAATGGGGCACCGCCCACGCCCTGGGCCGGGTCGCCCAGGCTGCGGAGATCGCGAGTGTGGTCTCGTTTCTTGCCAGCCCGCGGGCGTCGTTTGTGACTGGCGCGGACATCCGTGTCGATGGCGGCCTGCTGGCCCGCCTTGCGGCGTCCCTTCCCTCGAAAGCGTGACCATGTTCCAGCTCTCTGAGTTTCTCTCCCCGCGGCCGGAGCCACTGTGGGAGCTCGTGAAGCAGGCCGGCGTCACCAACGTCGTCGCCGTGCTGCAGGGCGCGGAGCAGGAGCAGCGCATGTTCGCGTCGCTCGAGGGCGGTGTCGCCGTGCCGCCAGGCGATGGCGCCCCGTGGAGCGAGGCATCGATCGCCCGCGACATCGCGATCTTCAAGGCCGACGGATTCGACGTCGTCGCCATCGAGGACACCGCGCCGATGGATCTCATCCGCCTCGGGCTGCCGGGTCGCGACGAGCAGATCGAGCACGTCATCACGCAGCTCGAGGCCATGGGCAACCTTGGCGTGAACGTGCTCTGCTACAACTGGATGGCCGTCTCGAGCTGGGCGCGCACGAGCGTCGCGATCCCGAACCGCGGCGGCGCGCTCGTCACCGGCTTCTCGCTCGCCGAGGCCTCGAAGCTGCCCGACCTCGTGCCGGCCGGCTCGGTGACGGCGGAGCAGCTGTGGGAGGCGCTCGAGTACTTTCTCGCCGCAGTGCTGCCGGTCGCAGAGAAGGCGGGCGTGCGCATGGGCATGCACCCCGACGACCCGCCGCTGCCGGTCGTGCGCAATATGCCGCGCATCATGAACAGCTTCGACAACTACCGCCGCCTGCTGTCGATCAGCGACTCGGTGAGCAACGGCGTCACCTTCTGCCAGGGCAACTTCGCGCTCATGGGCGGCGATGTTCCCGCGCTCATTCGCGAGTTCACCGGCCGCATTCCCTTCGTGCACTTTCGCAACGTCGAGGGCACCGCCGCCGATTTCATCGAGACCTTCCACGACGACGGGGTGCTCGACATGGCCGAGTGCCTGCGCGCCTACAGCGACATCGGATTCGACGGCCCGCTGCGCCCCGACCACGTGCCGACGATGTACGGCGAGCCGAACGCACGACCCGGCTACGAGAACCTGGGCCGGCTGTTCGCGATCGGGTACATCCGCGGTCTGCAGCACGGACTGGCGTAGCCGCGTTGCGCGGTGAATAAGCGCAAACCCCCTGTCGAGCGGCACGGATGCCCGCCTAGCATCCGACTATGAGAACCTCCGTGCTCGCCCCCCTCGCCCTCGCCGCCGCCCTTCTGCTCACCGTCGCAGGCTGCGCCGCCGACGAGCCGACCTCGTCGGACGACACGTCGCAGAGTTCGTCCGACGACGACGACGACTCTGACGCTGTCGATGAGACGGAAGACACGGGCACGAGCGACCTCGTTCCCGTGTTCACCGATGCGCCGGCCACACCCGGCCCGGAGGTCGTCATCACCGCCGACGGATTCGAGCCGGCAGACCTGACCGTCAGCTCGGGCGACGTCGTCACCTTCACGAGTGGCGATGACGGAATGTACGGACTCATCGTCAACCAGCTGGACGGCGTGACGGTCGCCCGCAGCATCCCCGAGTACTACCAGTTCAACGACCCGGGAACCTACTACCTCACGGAGGACATCTCGGGAAACACCGGCACCATCACCGTCGAGTAGCCGGCCCCGGGTAGAAGAGAATGGCTGCATGACCTCCGTGCAGCCGCAGCGCCGAGGGTGGGACACCATCCTCTCCATCATCCTGCTCATCCTCTTCGCGGGCTGGGTGATCGTCTGCGCCTTTGCCGGTGCGCTCATCTCCCTTGTCGGCGACAGCTGCGGCTCGTCGGCCGAGTGCAACTACGACCAGATCGGTACGGCTGCCATGGTCGGCATGGTCGGGCCCGTGGTGATCGGGCTCATCATCGCGGGTGTCACGATCTCTCGCCTGGTGCGCAAGCGCATCGCGTTCTGGGTGCCGCTGCTGGGCTTCGTGCTCACCGTGGCCGTCGAGGTGGGCGCGTACATCACGGCGTCGAACGCGGTCGTCGCACTCAGCTGATCGGCACGGAGTCGACTACCGCGGCAGCGAGTGTGTCGCCCCAGGCGATAGCGCGGTGCACCTCGCCGTCAGCCAGCGCGCTCGCCGAGTCGACGAGAAAGCTCTCGGGCTCTCCCATGGAGGTTCCTCCGCGTTTGGCGAGTTCGCGGGCGATGCCGTGCGAGGCCGCCCCCGAGAAGATGCGCGGGATGCTGGCTCGGGTGTCGAAGGCCGCGAACCGCGGCACATCAGCGACCTTCTGCAGCCACTCGCGCACCCCGATGGTGTGCATACCCGGTGCGAGCTGCAGGTTCTTCGCCGGGTCGTGGGTCCACTCGATCGCCTCAGCGCGAGTAGCGGGGTGGCTCATGGCGTGGGCGTGGGTCGGTCCGCCGACAACGAGCAGGTCGACACCCGCGACGTCGGAGGGCTGAATCTGCTCCACCGAGCCGACGCGCACGCTGATCGCCTGCTCCAGCCCGTTGGCGATAGCGCGGGCGATCTTCTCGGTGCCGCCGAACATCGACTCGTAGACGACGAGAGCCCGCAGCGTGATGGTTTCCATGCTCCAACACTGCGCTCGCGGCGCGACTGCGACCAGAGGCGAAGGTCCTAGTGCTGCGCGTTGTAGCGGGCGAGAGCATCCGCGTCGCGCGCGTGCGTGACCGCGCGTCGTGCGGCGTCGAGGGCCTCGACCGGATCGGCCGCCGCCTCGGCGACCATGAGCTCACGCTCGGCCTCGCGCAGTCGGGTGCGGGCATCCGCCCCGACACCGCGGCCGCCGGCGGTGATGAAGCCGCGCACGGCGGCGAGCTGGCTCTTCGCCGAGACCAGGGTTCCCGCCAGGGCGGTGCGAGCATGGGCGAGGCGCTGGGTCTGGTTGCGGGCGGTTGCGAGGGCGGTGTCCAGCTCGGCGATAGCCGCGTTGAGCCGGTCGAGCGACTCGATCGGGTCGGACGGCCTGGTGGCCGCAGCGGCAGCCGCGAGTGCCTTTTCGACGCTCTCGATCGCGCCGACGATGGCCTCGCCGGTGTCGGCATCCGGCGCCTGGTCGCGCTCTTTTCTGGCTTCGGCAAGGTCGGCCTTCTGCGCCGCCACGAGCGACGTCACGGTCGTCGCGGCGTCGTCGAGCTGCGCCGCGACGGTGTCGACCGAGTCGAGCAGGGTGGTCGCCGCCTCGACGTGCTGCTCGGCTGTACGCAGGTCGGCGACCACGGCGTTCACCCCCGCGGGGCTGAGCTGCTTCTTGGCCGCACTGACCACGCCTGCGGCGTTCTCGAGCTGCGATGTCGCTTCGGCGATGGCACGCTCGTGCTCGGTGGCGATGGTGGGGCGGTACTCCGCGGCAAGGCGGGCGAGGGTCTTCTCTGCGGGCGCGACCCGCTTTCTGGTGGCGGTGATGCGGTCGCTCAGCGAGGCGAGCGACGTGGGCGCCTCGAGCTCCTCTACGCGCAGGCTGCTGAATGTGCGGTCGTGGCTGTCGAGGGCCTTCTGGGCGGCCTCGCTGTAGGCGATGATCTGCAGCGCCATCTCGCGCTGCTTGGTGACCGGCTCTGGAAAGGCGTCGTCGAGCTCGCGGCGCAGTTTGAAGGCGGCTGTGGCCATGACGCGGGCCTTCGCTACGGCGGCGGCGTAGTCCGCTGTCTTGGCCTCTCCGAACTGGGCGATCGCGAAGCCCAGCTCGTTGTCGGCGGCGGTGAGCGTCTCGTCCAGACCGACGAGAAGCACGTTCGCGCGGGTGCGCAGGGCGGGAAGGCCGGCTGCGCTCGACGACTTCGCTCCGTCGCGATTGCGAAACAGCATGACCATTCCGAACACGAGGGCGGCGGCGACCACGATGCCGACGGTGGCGAGTATGGCAGTGACTGCGGTCATCATCGCGGCAATTCTACGGCGGCTCAGATGTGTGTTTGCGGCGTATCCTCCCGGGTTTTCGCCATAGTCGCCTTTATGGTTGCGGTGTGTGGCGTGCCAACCAAACGAACGACTTCGAGCCCGATAACGGCGCGGAGCACATGGACGCGCCCGCGCAGTACACCTCACCGCAGGCGCTGAGCCTCGGTGTGGGGGTCGAGCCGGGCAATGTCGCGAGTCCGACCTGGGATCGCTGGCACGGCGAGCTTGCGAGGGTCGGTGGGCGCTCATCGCTGCTGCACTTCGTCGACACCCCCCGTACGCGCATCGAGCTGGGCACGACGCACCCCGGCGGTCTCGCGCAGTTCATCACCGGCAAGACGACCCTGCTCTCGAACCTGATCCGCGATGATGTGGCGCTGCGCAGCGCCAAGGTCGCCGCAGGGCTCATTGCCGCGAAGGGCCTCGAGCTCGCCTCGACCCGCGGCATCGACTCGATTCACCTGGGCATCGGCATCGCGGAGTGGTCGTTCAACAACGAGGACTTCCGCGCACCGGTGCTGCTGCGCCCCCTCGCCATTCGCCGCCACGGCCGCGACTTCGAGGTGCGCCTGCGCGGCCGCGCCTTTCTCAACCCGCAGTTCGCCCGCGCGCTCGACGAGCAGTTCTCGCTGCGTCTCGATGCAGAGAGCTTCGTCGCGCTGACGGATGACGACGGCAGCTTCAAGCCGAACCCCGTCATCGACCGCCTGCGCGGCCTCACCTCGCACCTCGAGTGGTTCACGGTCACCCCGCGCCTCGTGGTCTCGAGCTTCGCCGACGTCGCCCCCGGACTCGTGCGCGACGCTCGCGATCTCGACCATCCAGTGCTCGACGCGCTCGCCGGCAACCCGACTGCCCGCTGGACGGTCGAAGAGAGCTTCAGCCCCGTGCAGCCGATGGCCGCCGACCTGCGGCCGCCGCAGACCGACACCCTGCTGCTCGACGCCGACAGCGAGCAGGAGAACGTCATCGCGCAGGTTGCCGCGGGCAACTCTGTCGTCGTGCGCACCCTGCCCGGCACGGGCAGCACCCAGACCATTGTCAATGCGATCGGTGCGCTGGTGGGCCAGAACAAGCGCGTGCTCGTCGTCGGTGCCCGCCGTGCCTCGCTGCACGGCATCGCGCAGCGACTCGGCGACATCGGGCTTCCGGGTCTCGCGGTCACGCCGTCGACCCTGCGCAAAGACATTATTCGTTCCATCGGCCGCAGCGAGAAGGCCAAGCAGCCGCACGTCGGCGAGGTAGATGACGCCCTCGTGCGCCTGCGCACCGTGCTCATGGATTACCGTGGCGCCCTGGCCAAGCCCGACCCGGTTCTCGGCATCTCGGTGCTGGACTGCGTCACCGAGCTCTCGCGCCTCGCCCTGCTGCCCACGCCGCCCTCCACCACGGCGAGGTTGAGCCGCGAGACCGTCGAGGCGATGCTCGCCGGCCGCGAGCGGGCCCGTGAGGTCATGGTGGCGGCTGCCAACCTCGGCGAGTTCAAGTACGGTCCCAACGACTCGCCCTGGTACGGCGCGCAGTTCATGTCGAGTGAGGCCGCGGCCCGGGCGCACGCGCTTGCGCGGTCGCTGTGGAGTCAGGACGTTCCCGCGCTCATCGACAGCGCATCCAGTCTTATCGCCACGACGCACATGCGGCCGTTCACCACGATCCACGAGCTGGGCGTCTACCTTCGGCTGCTGGTCGACCTGCGCGACACGCTCGACAAGTTTCAACCGGTCGTCTTCGACCGCTCGATCAGCGAGCTCATCATCGCTGTGTCGCCGAAGCGCGACACCCCCGAGATGTCGTCGTCGAGCCGCAAGCGCCTCAAGAAGCTCGCCAAGGAGTACCTGCGGCCCGGCGTGCACGTCGGCGACATGAAGCAGGCGCTCGAGCGCATCCGCGATCAGCGCGTGCTGTGGCAGCGCTTCGTCGCCGAGGGCGTTCCGCCGCAGGTTCCGGTCGGCATCGCCGACGTGCTGCGCGCCTACGAGTACGTCGAGCTCGGCCTTGCCTCGCTCGACGAGCCGCTCG
>JBIIAR010000271.1:0-3641 GCA_044239765.1 Microbacteriaceae bacterium | reverse complement strand
CACCCCCGACACCGCACTCTCGCACCAGCCTCTGCAGCAGCTCGTTGCGACGCTGCAGGGGCTCGCCGCCGACTCGGATGTGCTCAACAACCTGCAGGAGCGCGCCGCGCTGATGACCGAGCTGCGCGAGCTGCAGCTGACGCCGCTGACCACCGACCTCGCCAGCCGTCACGTGCCAGAGGAGCAGGTGGCTGCGGAGCTCGAGCTCGCCTGGTGGCGCTCTGCCCTCGAGTCGCTGCTCGAGGCCGACCGTGCCCTGCTCGGCGCGAACACCGGTGTGCTCGACCGCCTCGAGGCCGACTTCCGGCTGGTGGACGAGGCGCACGCTGCCGGCTCCGCCCAGCTTCTCGCCTGGCAGCTCGCCGAGAACTGGAAGATCGGCATCATCGACTGGCCGGAGGAGGCGCACCTGCTGCGTCGACTGCTGCGCGGTGACGAGGTCAGCGCCTACGACCTGCAGACGACGGCCCCGCACCTCAGCCGTGCGATCGCGCCGGTGTGGCTCGCCTCGCCCTACGAGGTGGCGGAGGTGGCCGACACCCTGCCCTTCGACACCGTGATTCTCGTCGACGCTGGCGCGACCACGATCGCCGAGAACGTCGGCGCCATTCGCCGTGGACGCCAGCTCGTCGCCTTCGGTGACCCGGTCACCCAGACCCCCTCTGAATTCACGATCGCGATCCCCGGCGAGGCGAGCACAGACAAGCCCGTTCGCAGCGACGACGACGACGCCGTGCTCGACGCGCTGCACGAGGACTCGGCACTCGCCCAGCTCTCGACGCTGCTTCCCGGCTTCGCACTCACCCGCAGCTACCGTCCCGGCGGTGAGGAGCTCGCCGAGCTCGTCAACCGCCGCTTCTACGGCGGGCGCATCGAGTCGCTGCCGTGGGCCGGCAGCTTCCTCGGCCACGGCAGCCTGTCGCTCGACTACGTCGAGGACGGCACCGGGATGCCCGACACCTTTACCGGCGCCGTCGAGAGCGTCGACGCCGAGGTCAACCGCGTCGTCGAGCTCGTGCTCGAGCACGCGGCGACGAAGGCACGCGAGTCGCTCATGGTGATCACCGCGTCGCAGCTGCACGCGGTGCGGGTGCAGCAGGCGGTGCTGTCCGCGCTCTCGCGTCGCCCGGAGCTCACCGACTTCATCATCGGCGACCGGGCAGAGCCGTTCACCGTCGCGACCATCGATCAGGCCGTCGCCGAGAGCCGTGACCGCGTGATCTTCTCGATCGGCTTCGGCCGCACCCCGCACGGTCGGGTGCTCACCAACTTCGGCATTCTCGGAGAACCCGGAGGCGAGCGCCTGCTCGCCGTCGCGATGACACGTGCCCGCCGCTCGATGGCCATCGTCTCGTGCTTCCAGCCGTCAGACATCGACGAGAGCCGCATGAGCCACGGTGCGGTCGCCCTTGCCGAGATCCTCGCCGAGGTGACCGCCCGTCGTGACGACGAGCCGGTGCCTGACGACTCCGACCCCATGCTCGTCGACCTCGCCCGCCGCCTGGAGGCGAAGGGCATCAACGTGGCCCTCGGTCACCGCGGCAAGCTTGGCCTCGTCGCCTCGCACGGTGGACGCTGTGCCGCGATCGAGACGGATGCCATGCTGCGCCGCGGCTCACTGCGCGAGTCGCTGCGTATGCGTCCGGAGCTGCTGCGCCGTCTCGGCTGGCACTACCTTCGCGTGCACATCTTCGAGCTGTTCAGCGACCCCGACGCCGTTGCGCGCCGCATCGTGACGCTGCTCGGCGCCGATCCCCAGCCCGTGACCGAGCCCATTCCGGTGGTCTCTGGAGCGCGCTGATGACCGGCGAGCACGTTGGCGAGCCGCTGCCTGACGAGGTGGAGAAGGCTCTCGCCGATAAGCCAACCCGTCGGCACAAGCACGTTCGCGTCACGACGCAGCCGCCGGCAGGCAGCGACCCGAACCCGGCGCCCGAGGCGCCGCGAGGATCGGGTACAGAGAACGATGCGCGGCTCAAGGCCGACAAGCCGCCGCACTGGGGATAGCTAGTAGGTCACCCACATCCAGTCGGCGCCCTCGATCACCTGAGGACCTGCGCTGACCGAGTGCTCGGCTGACATCGGCTCGTCGCCGTTGATCCACCAGACATAGGGGCCGTAGTCATCGGTCTGCGTGTAGCCGCCCGCGTCGAGTGCCACGTCGATCTGCGCGACGGCGTCGAGTCCGTCACCGGAGAAGAAGGCACCGTAGCGCTCATAGCCGCCCGACGTGTCGACCACGAGGCACTCTGGCACCCGCTCGATGGTGATGGAGTCGTAGAACTCGAGCCCGGCAGGGTCGATAGGCTCCGCCTCCGGGTACGACAGGTCGGCGATGTAGTCGAGGATGCCCTGGGTGCAGCCGTACATCTCGGTTGACGCGCTCGACTGGTCGGGCGCGTCCGGCTCGCTCGGGTCACTCGGCTGCGGCGAAGCAGAGCAGGCGGAGAGGATGAGGGCGGTTGCGGCGATGGCGACGTAGGCGGGAATGCGGCTCATGCATCCAGTATCGATTTCTAGCACGGGACGCGCTACGGGGGATCTGAGGAATTCCGTGCGGTGACGTGCGTCTTTCTCCCCTTCGCCCGAAGCGCGAAGGGGGACTAGCCGCACCTCAGCGGCGGCTACTTGGGCTGAGCGGCGCTCTGCGCCTTGAGCAGGTCGCGGATCTCGACGAGGACGTCGACCTCGTTGACGACCGCGGGTGCCTCTTCGTCGACCTTCTGCTGCTCCTTGAAGGCGCGCTTCTTGAGAAAGTTGATCGGCACGACCAGGGCGAAGTAGACGACTGCCGCGACGAGCACGAACTGGATGACGGCGGCCACCACGGCGCCGAACATGATCTGGGCGGGCTCGCCATCGGTCGAGGGGATCTCGACGATCCACAGGTCGCTCAGGCTCTCTGCCTTGAACAGCGCACCGATCGCCGGGTTGAAGATGTTCGAGACGAGCGAGTTGACGATCGCGCTGAAGGCTGTGCCGACGACAACCGCGACGGCGAGGTCGATGACGTTTCCGCGCAGCAGAAACTCCTTGAAACCCTTCATGGCACTCCTAGGTGGTGGTGGGCGTTGATGCCGCGGGAGCGGCAGGTGCGGCAGGCGCCGCTGCGGGGGTCTTGGGGGTCGACGACTCCGAGGTCGTCGTGCTCGCGCGGCTGTCGTTGCGGTAGAAGCCGGAGCCGCTGAACGACACGCCGACGGCGCTGAAGACCTTGCGCAGCACGCCGCCGCAGGTCGGGCAGACGGTGAGGGAGTCGTCGGTGAACGACTGCTGAATATCGAAGGCCGTCTCGCACTCGGTGCAACGGTAGGAATAGGTGGGCACGGTGTCCTTTATGAAATGCGGGGGAGCTTCGTGATGCCAGACGGTGTCACAACACCGTCGACACGCTGGTCGTGCACCTCGCTGGGCACCGTCTCGAGCAACTCGCTGTCGAAGATGACAGCATAAACCGGCGGTCGCTTCTCCATCGACCCGAGGGTCTTGTCGAAGTACCCCCGGCCCCAGCCCATGCGCATGCCGCTGTAGTCGATGCACGCAGCGGGCACAACGATGAGGTCGACGTCGTTGATCGCGATCGGACCGAGCAGCTCGGTCGTCGGCACGGGCATGCCCTGCACGTCCTCCGCCTCCTCCTT
>JBIIAR010000319.1:0-3003 GCA_044239765.1 Microbacteriaceae bacterium | reverse complement strand
GGCCGTCCTCACGGGAGTAGGGGATCAGCACCCGAATGCCCTGCGCGCAGGCCCAGCCCAGAAAGTCACGCGTGTTCGGCTCATCGGGCGTCGAGAGGTAGGCCGCCATCGAGCGGATGCCGCCAGCCAGCTGCTGCAGATGCCCCGTCACCGAGGCGGTCGCCAGCGCTCGCTCGTGGGAGGGGGTGATGCGCCGCCGCTCACGGATCTCGGCACGCAAGGCCCGCTTCTCGTTGTCAACCCCAGCCGCCATGCAGCAATTCTAGAGAGGTGAGGCGGATACCCTATGGAGTTATGGCATTCACTATCACGAAAGCGGTCATTCCGGCGGCAGGTCTCGGCACCCGGTTCCTCCCTGCAACCAAGGCAATGCCCAAGGAGATGCTGCCCGTCGTAGACAAGCCGGCCATCCAGTACGTGGTCGAGGAGGCTGTCGCCGCGGGCCTTCATGACGTGCTCATGATCACCGGCCGCAACAAGAACGCGCTGGAGAACCACTTCGACAGCATGCCGGAGCTCGAGGCGACGCTTGAGGAGAAGGGCGACACCGATCGCCTCGACAAGGTCTCGTACTCAACCGACCTCGCCGACGTGCACTACGTGCGCCAGGGGGCGCCCCGCGGCCTCGGCCATGCGGTGCTGCGCGCCCAGATGCACGTGGGCAACGAGCCCTTCGCCGTTCTTCTCGGTGACGACCTCATCGACCCGCGCGATCCGCTGCTCACCCGCATGATCGACGTCGCCGGTGAGAAGGGCGCGACCGTCATCGCCCTGCTCGAGGTCGACCCCGCAAGCACGCACCTCTACGGCGTCGCCACGGTCGAGCTGACAGACGAGGCGGATGTCGTTCGCGTCGTCGACCTCGTCGAGAAGCCCGCGCAGGGCACGGCGCCATCCAACTACGCAGTCATCGGCCGCTACGTTCTGCAGCCCGAGGTCTTCGGGATCCTCGAGAACACGCCGCCGGGCAAGGGCAACGAGATCCAGCTCACCGACGCGCTGCTCACGCTCGCGAAGGACAACATCGCCGGGGGTGTCTACGGCGTCGTCTTCCGCGGCCGTCGCTACGACACCGGTGATCGCCTCGACTACATCAAGGCGATTGTGCAGCTGGCGGTCGAGAGGGAGGACCTCGGCTCCGAACTACGTCCATGGCTCAAAAACTTCGCTTCGAACCTGGACTAGACATGGCGGCGTTCATCCCCTCCCTGCGCGACGGCGACGTGGCCATTCGGCCCGTCAAGCTGCGCGACGCGCGATCGCTCGAGCGCGAGCTGCTCGACAACCGCAGCTGGCTGCGGCGGTGGGAGGCAACCAACCCCGTGGGCCCGATGAGCTTTGATGTGCGGGGCAGCATCCGCAATCTTCTGTCGCACGCGCGTGAGGGCTTCGGCCTTCCGTTCATCATCGAGCACGAGGGGCAGCTGGCAGGCCAACTCAACGTCTCGTCGATCGCCTACGGCTCGCTGTCGTCGGCCACGATCGGCTACTGGGTGAGCGAGCGCTTCGCTGGCAAGGGCGTCACCCCGACCGCGGTGGCGCTGGCGACCGATCATGCCTTCTTCACCATGGGGCTGCACCGCATGGAGATCTGCATCCGGCCAGAGAACGATCCCAGCCTGCGAATCGTCGAGAAGCTCGGCTTTCGCTACGAGGGACTGCGGCGGCGCTACATCCACATCAACGGCGACTGGCGCGACCACTTCTGCTTCGCGCTGACGGTCGAGGACGTTCCGCAGGGAGTGCTGCGACGGTGGCAGAGCGGCGAGGTTCCGGCCGGTGAGGGCGTCGTTCCCCAGGCAGACCGCCGACTCGCCCTCGGCTAACCGGCTTGCGAGGCCGCTGCCTCGTACCGTTGTCGCATGGAGCTAACGACCGGTGCGAGTGGCGGAGTCATGCTCGCGCTCGCCGCGGGTCTCTGGCTCGTGTACCTCGTGCCGTCGTGGCTGCGCCGCCGCGAGTACCTCGCCACCGAGCGCAACGCCGTGCGACTGCAGCAGACCCTGCGCGTGCTCGCCGAGACGGCAGAGGTTCCCGTCGCCGTGCGCGCTGAGACCACGGCCCGCAGCGTGGCCCAGCAGCAGCGCACACTTCGTCAGGCGCAGCAGCAGGCCATGCGCGAGGCGCGCGCCGTTGAGGCCGCTCACCGGGCCCGGGAGGCCGCGAGTCTTCGCCGCGCCGAACGGATCGCCGACGTGCAGCCCGCGGTCGCGGCCGTCGTCTCTGCCCGAGCGCTGGCCGCGCGGCGCCTGCGCCGCACCCGCGCGCTCACCTCCCTGGTGCTGTTCGCCGCGCTCATCACGACCGGGGTGCAGCTCGCGATCATGGGGGTTGCCGGTATCGCCGCCGGGGCGTGGGTCGTGCTCGCGTTCTCTGCGGTGGCGACGGTGTCATCCGTCTCTCTTCTCACGCGACTCGCCGCCGTCTCTCGCAGCAGAGCGGCTCTCGTGGCCGAGCGCGCCCCGCTGCGCAAGAGCATGTCTGCCGCCCGCGAGCGGGTCGAGCCTGTCGAGACCCGAACCACCTGGACCCCGATCCCCGTGCCGAAGCCCCTCTACCTCTCGCGCGCCGTCATGGACCAGGTGGTCGTCGAGGCCGACATCGCCGCGGAGCAGCTCAGAGCGGCCGCCGCAGAGGCGCAGGCGCGCCTTCGGGCGGCCGAGGCAACCACGATTCCGTTCCAGCGCGCAGAGCCGGCCGAGGCCAAGCGCAGCCTCAAGGCCCTCGACCTCGACGAGGTTCTGCGCCGTCGTCGCGCCGCCGGTTAGCTCTGGTAACGTAGTCCACGCAACACGGGCCCTTGGCGCAGTTGGTAGCGCGCCTCGTTCGCATCGAGGAGGTCAGGAGTTCAAATCTCCTAGGGTCCACCATTTCCTGTGCAGCACTGGAGCCGCATGACCATAGAAGCAGTAGGCATCATCGCCGGACTCGTCGTGCTGGTCGTCGGCGTCGTGATCTACTTCTTCAGACAGCGCGGAGGAGACGGCCCGCCAGTCGGCGAGG
>JBIIAR010000185.1:0-5186 GCA_044239765.1 Microbacteriaceae bacterium | reverse complement strand
GCTCGAATCAGTGATGACCGAGTAGTAAAGATTCCGACAATCGGAATCAAGAAGAACGCTCCTGGAGGAGTTTTACATGGCAATTGGCACCGTTAAGTGGTTCAACGCAGAGAAGGGCTTCGGCTTCATCGCTCCCGAGGATGGTAGTCCGGACGTTTTCGCCCACTACTCAGCAATCGCGAGCGGCGGCTACAAGTCCCTCGACGAGAACCAGAAGGTCGAGTTCGACATCACCCAGGGACCCAAGGGTCCCCAGGCGGAGAACATCCGCTCCCTCTAGTCTTTAAGGCTGTTGTAGCAAGGAACGCCCCCGACTCCATAGTCGGGGGCGTTCTGCGTTTAACAATCGAGCGGATCGAGCCTGTCGAGATCCTCACCTACCCGGCTCGGTCTCGACACGCTAGACCCGCATGGGGTCAGCGGTTCTTGCGCAGGTAGTCGATGCGCGCCTGCAGCTGCGCGACCGTCGCCGAGGCGACCGCCGGTCCGCCGAGCACCCGACGCAATTCGGCGTGGATGATGCCGTGCGGCTGCCCCGTCATCTTCGCCCGCATAGACACCAGGCCTGCAAGCACCTTCCGCTGGTCTTTCAACGTGCGGTACACCGGCGGCGGCGTGCGCTCCTCCGGAGGCAGAGCGGCCTCCCGCGCGGCCGACCGCCGTGACTGTCGCGCCTGTCGCGCCTGGAGCACCTCGCGCACCTGCTCGGGCTCGAGGATTCCGGGAATGCCGAGAAAGTCGTGCTCCTCGTCGCTGAGCGTCTCTGCGGCGAAGCCGAACTCGGCGCCGTCGAAGAGCACGCGGTCAAAGTTCGCATCGGACTCGAGCGCCTTCCAGTCGTACTCCTCCGTCAGGCTCTCTGAGACGCTCTCGCTGCTCTCGGCCTCCGACAGCAGCGAGTCGTCGAGCAGCTGATCTCCCGCGTCCCGGTCGAGCGCGTGATCACGCTCCAGCTCCAGTGCGTGCGCGAGGGTCATCAGCGTGGGCACGCTGGGAACGAAGATCGAGGCGATCTCGCCACGACGGCGAGCCCGCACGAAGCGACCCACGGCCTGCGCGAAGAACAGTGGGGTCGAGGCCGAGGTGGCGTACACACCGACGCAGAGGCGCGGCACATCGACCCCTTCCGAGACCATGCGCACGGCGACGAGCCAGCGGCTCTCGCCTTGCGAGAAGGCGTCGATCTTGTCGGAGCCGGCCTTCTCATCCGAGAGAACGACGGTCGGCCGCTCGCCGGTGATGCGCTGCAGAATGTCGGCGTAGGCGCGCGCATTGGCCTGATCCGTGGCGATGACGAGTCCGCCGGCGTCGGGGATGTTCTCGCGCACCTCGGTGAGCCGGCGGTCGGCGGCGGCGAGCACCGACGGCATCCACTCGCCTTCTGGGCTGAGCGCGGTGCGCCAGGCCTGCGCGGTGACGTCTTTCGTGTCGCCCTCGCCGAGGCGGGCCTCCATCTCGTCACCCGTGGTGGTGCGCCAGCGCATGCGGCCCGCATAGGCCATGAACAGCACCGGGCGCACGACGCCGTCGGCGAGGGCACGGCCGTAGCCGTAGTTGTAGTCCGTGATCGACGTGCGGATTCCGGCCTGGTCAGGCGCATACGTCACGAAGGGAATCGGCGCGGTGTCACTGCGAAAGGGCGTGCCGGTCAGCGACAGGCGGCGCGTGGCGCCCTCGAAGGACTCGCGAATGGCGTCGCCCCAGCTGAGCGCATCGCCGCCGTGATGCACCTCGTCGAGGATGACGAGGGTGCGCGCCGACTCGGTGATGCGCTTGTGCAGCTCAGCCTTGATCGCGACCTGGGCGTAGGTGACGGCAAGGCCGTGAAAGCGGCGCCCACCGAAGGCATCGCCGTTCTTGTACTCGGGATTGAGCCGAATGCCGACGCGGTGAGCGGCATCCGCCCACTGCCGTTTGAGGTGCTCTGTCGGCGCCACCACGGTGACACGGTCGACGACGCGGCGCGCGATGAGCTCTGTCGCGAGCCGCAGCGCGAAGGTCGTCTTGCCTGCACCCGGTGTCGCTGCCGCGAGAAAGTCGCGCGGCTCTGTCTCGAAATAGCTGTCGAGGGCCTCGGCCTGCCAGGCGCGCAGCTTGTCGGCGGTGCCGCGGGCGGCACGCTCCGGGTACGAGGGTGAGAGATGCTCCGCCGCGAAGGTGCCGACAGTCGGCGAGGGGAATGCGGGGATCGTCACTTGATCAGACTTTAGTCGACGCCGCTGTCACGGCGGTTCAGCTCCGTCTGCAGGTCGCGCTCGATCGAGCGGCGGCCGGTTCGCCCGAGAAGGGATGCCTGGGTCACCGCGCCACGGCCGAAGCGCTGCGTGGCGGCATCCATGACGCCCTCGGCCTCGGTCCAGGTCTCGTCGGAGTCCCACAGTGCGCTGGAGCCGCCGTGGGTGAGTTGCTCTGCGCGCACGCCGATGAGTCGCACCGGATCGGGCCGGGAGAGCGCCTGGTAGAGCGCCATGGCCTCCTCGAAGATGCGGCGGCCCGTCGAGGTGGGGTCGGCGATGGTCTTCGAGCGCGTGATGGTCGAGAAGTCGGAGTAGCGCACCTTGATCGCCACCGTGCGGGTCGACATGCCCGCCTCGCGCAGGCGCACAGCGACCATGTTCGACAGCCGCAGCAGCTCGCGGCGCAGCACCCGCTCGTCGCTGACGTCGGTGGCGAAGGTCTCTTCGTGCCCGATGCTCTTCTCATCGGGCCGCGCCGTCACCGAGCGCGGATCGCGTCCCCAGGCCAGATCGTGCAGCTTCGCGCCACCCGCCTCGCCGATCATGCGCTGCAGTTGCGCCACCGGCACGGCGGCGAGGTCGCCGATCGTGTGCAGCCCGCGGTTCTTCAGGCTCTCCTCCGTCTTCGCCCCCACGCCCCACAGCTGGCTGACCGGCAGCGGATGCAGAAAGGCAACCGTCTCATCGCGCGGCACCACCAGCAGGCCGTCGGGCTTCGACCGCCCCGACGCGAGCTTTGCCACGAACTTGGTGGAGGCGGCGCCCACGCTCACCACCAGCCCCGTCTCAGCCCGCACGCGCTCGCGCAGCAGCGTCGCTACCTCGATCGGCGACCCGAACACGTGCCGCGCGCCGGCGACATCGAGAAAGGCCTCGTCGATGCCGAGCCGCTCGACCTTGGGGGTCAGATCGTCGAAGATCGAGAACACCAGCCGCGAGTAGTGCTGGTAGCGGTCGAAGTGCGGCTCGAGAATGATCGCCTGCGGGCAGCGTCGTTTGGCGATGGCGAGCGGCATGGCCGAGTTGACGCCGAACTTGCGCGCCTCATAGGTCGCCGCGGTGACAACGGACCGTGGTCCGTCGTGCGCCACGATGACAGGAAGGCCGCGCAGGTCGGGCCGCTCGAGCAGCTCGACGGAGGCGAAGAACGCGTCGAGGTCGGCGTGCAGGATCGTCGCGGTGCTGTCGTCCACCCCGTCCCGCGACTGCTGTCGGCTGCTGCCGTCCTGCTTGCCCATAGGCGCATTCTCGCAGCACCCGCTGACCTCTGACGGCGAAGAGTGGCAAAGTGGACGTATGACCCAACAGCACCCGTGGACCCGCTATGTGGCTATTGGCGACTCCTTCACCGAGGGAATCGGCGACCCGGAGCCCGGCAGCCCGGGCGGCCACCGCGGCTGGGCGGACCGCGTCGCCGAGGTGCTCGCCGAGCAGACCGAGGACTTCGCGTACGCGAACCTCGCCATTCGCGGCCGCCTGCTGCAGCAGATTCTCGACGAGCAGGTGGAGCCCGCACTCGAGCTGAAGCCCGACCTCATCTCGATCAGCGCGGGCGGCAACGACATCATCCGCCCCGGGACGGACCCGGATGACATCGCCTCACGCCTCGAGACCGGCCTCGCGCGTCTCTCGAGTGACGGCGCGACCGTGGTCATGTTCAACGGCCCCGACATCGGAATGACGCCAGTGCTCGGCCGGGTGCGCGGCAAGGTCGCCATCTACAACGAGAACCTGCGCTACCTCGCCCACAAGTACGACGCCGTCGTTGCCGACATGTGGTCGCTGCGCGAGCTGGCAGACAGCCAGATGTGGGCGCCCGACCGCCTGCACTTCTCCCCCATCGGCCACCACACGATCGCCCGCATGGTGCTCGAGGCGCTCAACGTCGAGAACGACCTCGAGCCGCTGCAGCCGGAGCCCCTGCCGAAGCGCCCGTGGCGCGCCGCGCGCGCAGAAGACATGGTCTGGGCGCGCGAGCACTTCGTGCCGTGGGTGCTGCGTCGACTTCGTCACCAGTCCAGCGGGGACAACGTGGCGCCGAAGCGCCCGGGGTTCTAGGCCCTATCGGCCATATCGCATGGCTGAGGGGCACTCGAAGGAGTTCGCCCCGGCCATGAGCCCGACCTTGTTGAGGTACTGCACGACGATGACCTGCGCCTTGCCGTAGCTGGTCTCGGTGTACTCGATCTGCTTCGACGCGCAGTACTCGCGAACGATCTCGTTCGCCTTGCGCAGGTGCGGCCGGGGCATGCTCGGAAACAGGTGGTGTTCCACCTGAAAGTTGAGGCCGCCCATGAAGATGTTCATGAACCAGCCGCCCCTGATGTTGCGGCTGGTGAGCACCTGACGGCGCAGGAAGTCGACCTTGCTGTCCTTCGCAAGGATCGGCATGCCGATGTGGTTCGGTGCGAAGGAGGCGCCCATGTAGAGGCCGAAGATCGCGAGCTGAACGCCGAGGAAGGCGAAGGCCATGCCGAGCGGCATGAAGGAGAAGATCACTGCGAGGTAGGCCACGTTGCGGATCATCAGCAGCGTGATCGAGAGGGCGCGCTTGTCGACCTTCTTCTTCGAGAACACGGTGCGGTAGGCGTGCTGGTGCAGGTTGAGGCCCTCGAGCAGCAGTGCCGGAAAGAAGAACCAGCCCTGGCGGCGCGTGATCGCGGCCTTCCAGCCGGTCATTGCGGCGGCATCCTCTTCTTGGAAGATGATGAAGTCCGGCTCGATGTCGGGGTCTTTGGTTGCGGTGTTCGGGTTGCCGTGGTGACGCGTGTGCTTCGCCATCCACCACGAGTAGCTCATGCCGACGAAGAAGTCGGCGAGCACGCGGCCGGCGAGCTCGTTTGCCTTGCCCGAGTCGAAGACCTGGCGGTGCGCTGCCTCGTGGCCGAGGAAGGCGTACTGCGTGAAAATGAGGCCGAGTGCCGCGGCGATGAGCAGCGAGAACCAGGA